>NZ_JAFNJD010000002.1:0-141679 GCF_017368415.1 Shewanella sp. 4t3-1-2LB | reverse complement strand
CCGCAACTTCAATCACATTGGAATAGACAATCATCGCGCGCTAGAACAATGCTTGCCAAAGGGAGATGATGAAACACAAGACTACGTCTTATCTAGTCAGATAGATTGTTTTAGAAAAAGTTCCTGCAGAGTTAAAAATTTCTTGTTATTTATCTATGATAAAAAACGGCAACCATCCGGTTGCCGAAAAAGAAGGAATTTACAAGGAGTAGAATCCGATAGTGGGACATCCGGTTAAAAGGGAACACCAGAATTATCGGTTCTGTTATTGAGACATCCGCGGGGGCCGTCAGTTCCACCAGTGACGAAAAAATATAAAAAAAGGCAATCGTATTGGATTGCCTTCTGATCCATCTGGATCAATTGGGACCGCGCTAGAAGCCCCGCTAGGGAGAATGATGAACAAATAATCTCTGCTCATATTGTTGGAGCCAGTTAATCTAAAAAGGTTCCGGAAATTATTTAAAAGTCGATCATTTTTATTTTACAGCTAATAATTCAGTTAGTTGCTTCTCTAATGCCGTAGGCTTAGTGGCAGGAGCATATCGAGCGACAACGTTGCCATCACGTCCTATTAAAAACTTGGTGAAGTTCCATTTGATGGCTTGTGAGCCTAGCAAGCCGGGAGCTTGCTGCTTTAGCCACTGATATAGCGGATGGGTATCGGTACCATTGACAGCAATTTTGGCAAACATAGGAAAGCTGACACCGTAGTTCAACTGACAAAACTGATTTATCTGTTCGTTGTCACCAGGTTCCTGCGAACCAAATTGGTTACAGGGAAAGCCTAGGATGACCAGCCCCTGTGCAGCGTATTTTTGATACAGCTGTTCCAACCCTTCATATTGAGGTGTAAATCCACATTTACTGGCAGTATTGACGATGAGTAATACGTTGCCTTTATAGCGTGAGAGGTTAACTGTTTTGCCTGTAATGTCTGTTACTTCAAAGTCATAAACGCTGTTATACATTAGCATCGCCCAGTTGTTGTTGGCCTTTTGCGAGTATAGTTGGCTATCAATATTGCTGACAACTATATTGTGAACAATTTAAATTGTTTTTAGAGAAATCTGCCATAAGTTTAGCGGAATAATGCTGTAGCGCCTTAAGCTTGTGAATGTTGCAGATGGTATTTTGTCGTCATCGGCAGCAGAGGCGATTACTCTACCTCTGCTGCCAGTTTACATCACCGAGATGCTGTTGGCGCGGCTACTTCATTGAAGTCTTGCTGCAGGTTTTGACCTGCGGTGATTGAAAT
This sequence comes from Shewanella sp. 4t3-1-2LB, assembly GCF_017368415.1. NCBI lineage: Bacteria > Pseudomonadati > Pseudomonadota > Gammaproteobacteria > Alteromonadales > Shewanellaceae > Shewanella > Shewanella sp. 4t3-1-2LB. The sequence goes on along the minus strand of NZ_JAFNJD010000002.1, from coordinate 140,421 downwards.
TTCATGAAATTGTGTTGCGGGATCTGGGATGGTGATGCTGTCAAACTGATCCGGATCATCATTCTCGCTGCTGCATGTAAATGCCACCGTATAATCTCCGGTAGGTACATAACCGAAGCTATAACTACCGTAGTTTCCCGATACCCACATGACGTCGGTGGAGGCATAGGGGGCAATGACTCCCTCCGGTAATGCGGTGGTATTGGTTGCGGGATCATAGTTGTCTGCTAGTTTGGTCAGATCCAGATTGTGCCCCGGGTAGAGGTAGACAAAATTCCCCGTGTCGTTGTTGCAACTGCCAGCATTGAACAAGTTCACGTCAACATTGCCCGATAATGCTGCAACAGCGGCATTATTGAGAATTTTCACCCCGTGGGGTTTTAGGTTGTAACGTCCGCCATTACGGTTTTCAACCAAGGATTGACGGAGGTCAAACTCGATAGTGAAGCTTTGCACGCTATCTTGACTGACGGTAAAGCTGCCTAGCTGTAGTTTTTGACTGGGTTGCTTGAGCGGAATTTGACCATTTTCACCGACGACATAGCTCAGATCTGAGCCCGTGGATTCATCAAGAATATGTAAGATGAGGTTGTTATAAGTACCGGTGGGAATGCTCTGATCTGTGATGATCATACTGCTGTCAGTCCCCTGATATTGCATCAGGTCCAACTGCCGATAGTTAGCGCCATTTGGACCCGTGACATCAAGGACGATATTATCCTGACCATTTTTGACCAGCTCAATTTTATCAAAGGCAATGACTACCTGTTGGGCATTGTCTACTGGGGCATCGGATACGGCAAAAGACACCTTTGCGGTGTTGACGGACGCGGGACTATCACTGCCACCACAAGCGGCCAGCATCAATGAGGTAATGACTGGCGTTAGAACTGTAAGTTTGCTGTGTGTCATCGAGTTTCTCCATTTAAACCATCTGCGTTGTAAAAAGGCATTTACAAACATTTAAAACGGTTTACACCGTAAGTCGAACATGCTTAACCACCACTGAACACTAGATGCAGATAAGCGATTTCGGCTGTTTTACAATCATTAGCGGATGCGTTTTCAGTATAGTAAATTGCCGCTGTGGCAATGGTGGGGCTCTGGCCTATTGAGCGTGGGCTGTGTGTTACACTCCAATCGAACCGAGTTGGTGTTGACGTGGAGGTGCCGAGGAACAAACGCAGTGTACTGGGAATTGTTCAACTCTATTTCGCACAGATAGAGTGGATGTAACTTCAAGAATTATCGGGTGATATATTGGACTCTGCATTTTATCGGTTATGGGGGTTGAAAGAGTCTTATGTGAAAGCAACGGGCCGACGGGGCAGCGAAGGAACGTTCTCGGGGGGCTATGACTTAGCAGATGACTACCAATGGTCCCATTTTTATACCCCATTCGCTGACGGGCATTTGGGGCTTACGCTTGGAGAACGTCAGCCCGTTGATGTTGAAAACATGCCAGAATTGCACATTTTATGGTTGATACCCTAGACACAGAACAGTGGCGGTTTGCTTCCTTTACGCTTGACGTTATTGTCTCGCTAAACGCTGATTCTCCGGCGCATGCTCAAAATCACTGCGAAATGGGTTGATATCTAAGCCCCCCCTGCGTGTATAGCGTGCATATACGGTGAGTTTACTGCACTTACAGTAGCGTTTAAGGTCGTTAAATATTCGTTCCACACACTGTTCATGAAACTCATTGTGCTGTCGGAAGGAGATTAGGTAGCGCAGCAGTTTTTCCCGATCTATTTTGGGTCCTTGATAACGGATCATCACACTTCCCCAATCGGGCTGTGAGGTAATCAAACAATTGGATTTCAACAGATTGGAAGTAAGTGTTTCCGCCACCATCTGTTTGCTGTCGGTGCTGTTTCGCAGCCAGTCAGAGTTAAACGAATACTCAACTACTTCAATATCTTGCTCATCAATACAAGTCCCAGGCAGTTCTTTAATCCGCAGTGACGCAAATTGTTTGGGTTCTATGATGTGCACTTCTACATTTCCCTCTGCACAGCGTGACAGATCGGCTTCTAACAGCTGTTGAAGTTTTTCAATAGATTCAATTTTGGTCTGGTTGAAGCTGTTGAGATATAGTTTGAACGATTTTGATTCCACCAGATTGCGGCTGTTGGCATCCAATTGCACTTCAGCTATCGCCACCATAGGTTTGCCTTTACTATTCAACCAAGACAGCTCATATGCAGTCCAGATATCTACGCCCTTAAAGGGCATTGGTTCAGTTAGCGACAGTGCGTCACGGTTTAATTTCCGAGGCACTGGCTGAAGCAGCGTTGGCGAATAATGTGCTTGGTATTGGGTGACTTTGCCCAGTGTCAGATTGGCCAGCGCCTCAGCGTTGTCATAAGGGGGTTGATTCTGTGTCATCAATGGTGGTTTCGTGCCAAAATATTAAAACATTATACCCTAATTACACGAGGTCTTAAGTGTCTTGTACAGAGGCTCTTGAACAATTATTTGCCAGGTACCAACAATGTTATCAATCGGTGCTGGGGGAATTTCCGCGTTACTATGCAGAAGGTGAGGTATCACGCTGCATTTTAGATGGGGAGAAAGAAGATCCCGTGCAGTGGCAAGCCGTCAGTCGTGAAATGCCAGCATCATTTGCGAATATCAGTGAAGCGTTATCTTTACCCTTACATCCGGATATTGAGCATTTTTACGGACATTTTTTTGCAGGTCCCATTCAATTTGATTCACCATTTGGCAGTGGAGAACTGCTGCAGGTATGGAATGACAAAGATTTCGAATACCTGCAGGAAAACATTATTGGTCATCTGATGATGAAACAAAAACTCAAGCAAGCACCGACTTGGTTTGTGGGGATATTGCATCAGCAAGATGACATGTTGACGGTCGATAACCTTGATGGCTCTGTGTGGCGGGAACGGCCAGGAGAAAATGGCAGTGAGCGACTGGCGGATAGCTTGGCAACCTTCTTACCTTTGCTTAGTCCGCGAGTGGCACCGGCAGAAAGATATCAGGAACATAGCGGCACTCCGTCCACCGCCTCACACCCAGGGATTTTTAATAGTCTTAAGCGTATGTGGCATAATTTGCTGAGTAAGCGTTAGTGCTTACTGAAAGTCCCAGGAAAGATTAGAGACGATTCGGCAGTTGTCACAGCGAAAATGAAATAATTCGAGCAGTGGCTCAGGCTGGTACCAGTGATGGTTGCCGCAACGAGGACAGGGACGCTGTAACTCTTGTTCGCGACTTTTGCCTCCGACCCGGTACAAATAGTAATAGGTTGGTGTTTTTGTCAGATATTCAATGCGACCACGCAGATCCCAGCCCCTGCGGAACAGGTCACTGTCGATATCACTTAGCTCATGTAAGGCGGCAAACTCCGCGGCGGTGGCTGACGCCATTTGCAGTTCATCACAAGCCTGCCATTCCGTTTGCCAGCGAATGAGTTGTTTATGATCGCCATTGAAGGTGGCGGGTAGCTGATATAAGGGGATTGGTAATAAGGAGTCACCACTCCGTAATGGTGAGCACATATGCACGTAGCTGGTATACAGTAGTTGCCAAGATGGTGGCTCGCTACAACTGATTTCTGAATTAATATCTTGTCCGAGGAGTTTTTCTCGGGGAGCCAGTAGTTTCGCCTGTGATAACTGAGAAATTGCTTGTTTGGCCCAAGGGCTGTTGTGGCGATTAGCTAAACTATGATCTTCCGGTAATAATACGCGTACCCGGAACGAACCTTCATGCAAGGCTATTGCAAACTCGCGGCCTAACACTTGCCCATTAGCTCGCCAAGCCTCAAGCAGATTATTAATGGCTTGTTCTGCGAGTGAGATGGTTGTGTCTGCGAAGCAATCAAAGCGCAATTCACTAACAAACATCAGTCCTGCTCCCGCACAGGTTGTTCTAATTGCAGCAGTCGGTTTTCCAATTGTTGGCAGTGTTCCCGTAATGCATTGATCTGCTTTTGTAGATCTTCAAGTTGCAGCGTCACTGTCGATGGTGACGATGAAGTATGGTTAGACGTCACCTCTGGTAAAGTAGAAAAACTGGCGATTTCACTCTCTGACATCATTTTAAATCGTTGTAAGCCGGCAACCAGCATTGGCATTGGTATTTTGCCGCCCACCTTTGCTTTTACCAAGGCTAACGTTGGCGTCTGGCCATTTTGACTGACGGCAATTGCAGCAGCGATTACCGGAACTAGTTCATGCGACATAGTGGTTGAAAACCTCATTCATTGGTCTAACAGGTGACTTTAGTTTTAGCGAATTATCATAACATTATGAAAAATAATAATAAAAATATTGGTCTGTGATTTGCTTAAGCTGTTGATGTGTGAATTAAGTCTAACAAATACCAAGGATACCAAATGAATAAAGCATTATTCCCCCTATTAGGGCTCGCCAGCTTAGGCCTAACTGCATGTGTGGTCAATGTTGGGGGTGATGAGGATTGGCATGACAATAACTCATGGCAGGCATTGCAACATAAGAATCAGCAGTTGATTTCCCAATTGGAGTTAGGCATGTCGCAGCAGAAAGTCCAAGAGATAATGGGACCTGCAGATTTTAGTGAGGCTTTTATGGCACATGGCGAAGCGGTTCAAGTGCTGTACTATCGTACTCAACATGTACACAGCGATGGTAAGACGACTAAGGATGAATGCACCCCCGTAATCTTCAAGCAACATCTGTTACTCGGTTGGGGTGACAAAGCTTATGAACAGCTTTAAGGCTTAGCGTCGCAAAGATATATCTAAGTGATCAATGACTTCTGCCCATTGGGCATCGGCATTTAACGACTCTTTTAAAAAGGCTCGTTGTGCCGGTGTCCAAAACGGAGCATCCTCCAGCAGAACCTCCTTAGGCAGATAATGGCGTTTGCAGAAATCCTTTATTGCGGATTCACTGCTTTCAAGTCCCAATTGTTGGAAAAGCGTCACTATATTATTTTGACTGGTGTCCATATCGCGGCTCCTTTTCATTACCGATAATTTAAGTATATCAACTACCGAACCATCCATCCGCCTTAAACAGGTAAGGATAAAGTACGGACTCGCACAGATTGTGGTAGTGAAAAGTTGATGCGATATAGTGTCTACTCTATATGGCTATTCCAGAATAGCCCGGCCGTTTGTGAGATATATCTTACAAGTGTGTGAGACTTTTCAGAAATATTGCGGCTGACATATCGGTCTATTTATACATAAACCAATATAAATCATATTATTACGATTAAAATAATCAGTGTTGCAGTTGTGTGGCAAATGTTGTCTACTCGTGTGGATGCTATTTCGGTACCTCTTTAGAGTAATATTTGAAACGTCCACGGAACGGTACTTAAAGGAGATTGTTAGGAAGACAGTCAACTGAAGGGATGCAGGGTTCAGGGATGATACAGGGAATGTATGCTGACATGAAGTCGGGTAAACACGGAAGTGAACACGGGGTTTCATGATGAAACTCTCATCAGGACGAAGTACAGGACGTTACCGCAGGATGCTCAAGGATGAAACGGGACACGCTTACGGATTAAGCAATGACCGGTAAAAGGAACTATCGGCTGGAAGGGACTGGTACTTGGGTACAGGGACTCACCAGGAAGGTAAGGGAGCAATGGACGCATCTCATTCGCAAGGATGGAGCAGGGACGCAATTGCATAGCAGGAAGGCTTAGCAAAGTGATAGAAGGGCGCGGCTCAGTGAGTCGCGCCCATTCTTTTTTATAGCGCAGATCGCCATTGATAGTTAGTGACATCCACCTGAACTGCAGCTACTACCACAACCTCCGCCGACCTTACCTCGACTGGTCGGAGCCTGTTCCCAGTCAGGTTCGGGAAATATCGGCCACTCAATTTTTTGAATGCGTTTCCCGAGCATATGGATATGCCCTTTAAACTGATTAATACCATCAGTGCTGAATTCAAATTGAAAACTTGCTTTCCAACCTAAGCCAGCACTAAGACTCGGGCGCGCGGCACTCATGGCCACAGACAAAAGTTGCACCCGTTGGCGCTGAACTTCACGTTCGGCAAATTGGCGACAAATCTCGGCCATCTGGCGTAACTGCCAGAAAAATGCTGCAATTACCACAACGCCAGCCATTAAAATAAAATCAGTCATCATTGTTGCGTGTTCCTGAAGAGTCCACCGATAGCGGCACTGAGTTGCACACTCCGATCCGGGTTGCGTAATTCACCTAACAGCAACGGCCGAATTGCCGGAATCGCCACAATATCAGCAAAGATCCTGTTAAAGAAGTCCTGAGTTTGTAACGCTAGGGATTCTAGAAAAATTTTGCGGCATGGCGCTTGTTTCAGCACTAACCAGCAACGTGCGGCAACGGCCAGCAAACATTCTTGACTTAGGTTTTGCTGCGCAGCAATCGTCATTATGGCGCTGGCGCAGTATTGCGGCTGTGACGCTAACGCCCTTATAAAAAAAGGCTGAATAGCTCTGTCGCGCAGCGATAGTGATTGTGTAATGTGCTGTGCCAGCTGTGGCGAAATCGTCATGTGCTCCAGTAATTGGCATAAGGCGATTTGAACTTCCCTCGCCGCTGAGTCAATGGCACTTAATAACATCTCAGGATGATCTAGCAGCTCGGCTCGGGCGCAAATATCGGCCAATCCCTGAAGACCTACGGCTTGCCATTGATCGCGGCTGACCTTTCCTGATAGATACTGGCATGCATATTCATATTGAGAGGATGCGGCTTGCCCAAGTTGGCGACGCACCAAGGCGTTAAATAACGCTAGTTTTTCCGGTGCTGGTCGATAGCTGAATGGGTGGCTGGCCAACCGTTGTTGCTGCGCTTCTGTCAGCTCTTGCTTGAGATCCGTTCCCATGGCGTCAAGTAACATCTCAATGAATTGGCTACGTCCTGCCGGATTCAATAAGCCTTGTTCATCTAGCGGCAGTTTCAAGAACCAGATAAAAGGTGTGGCGGCATGCTCCCAGAACACCAATGCGAAACACGCGTGCCCTTGTATCGGGAACGGGTAAGGTGATGTCAGTGCTTCAATCTGCCGAAATGCCATAACATCAATCGGTTGAACCCTACGGCCCATATCGTAGATCAGATATTGACTCTTCGCCGCGCTTAACAGCTCGCCAAACGTAGAAATTGTGTGCATAAGAGATCCGGGATGCCAGCTAAGATTGCCGGGCATTATAGGGATAAGCTGTTGTGGATGGTATGATAAGCCCCTAATTAATTGCAGGGGATAGTTTGGGACAGATGTCTTATCAGCAAACAGCAAAACATCTGCAGACCATTGAACATGAGCTGAAGCGCTTGCAAATGTGGAGCGAAAATCGCCCATCAGATATGGCCCTTGCCAGTACAGCGCCTTTTGCCTGTGATGCCTTACCATTTGAGCATTGGTTACAGTTTATTTTTCTACCTAAGATGCAGCATTTGGTTGAGCAACAACTCCCGTTACCATCGAAAATGGCAGTGGCACCTATGGCTCATTATGTGTGGGCGCAACAGCCTGCAACGCACGATTTAATTTTAGTGTTGGAGATGCTGGATGAACTGCTCAGTGGAAAGTGATGTACTGCCTGCGGAAGAAACCGCGCCACTTATCCGGGTGTTGTACGAAGATGAGTATCTGGTGGCTATTCATAAACCTGCCGGACTATTGGTGCACAAAACCTACCTTGCCCGCCATGAAAAATTTTTTGCCATGCAGATGACCCGCGATCTGGTGGGATGCCATGTGTATCCGGTTCATCGGTTAGATAGGCCCACTTCCGGCGTATTGTTGTTTGCCAAAAGCAGCACAGTTGCGCATCAATTGTGTGTCCAGTTTGAATCGCGGTTGGTCAGCAAATACTATTTGGCGCTGGTACGCGGCAATATGTTGCAAGGCGGTGTGCTGGATTATCCGTTAAAAGAGGAATTGGATGAGGTGGCAGATAAAATGGCCTCTCAACCCCCACGAATACAAGCTGCGGTTACCCGCTATGAGCCTCTGCTCAACGCTGAAATTCCCGTTCCATCAGGTCGCTATCAGACTTCTCGTTTTGCACTACTGCGGTTACAGCCGCTCACTGGTCGCAAACACCAACTGCGACGTCATATGGATCATCTGCGCCACCCCATTATTGGCGACACCGCACATGGTGACGGTAAGCAGAACCGTTTTTTCCGTGAATATTTCGGGGTTAATCGGATGTGGTTACTGGCGCAAAAGTTGTCGCTGATACATCCAGTGACTGGTACAGAGCTGTCGGTGGTTACAGAACCAGAGCCAGAATGGCAGCAAATTTTTACTGCTTTGGGCTGGGAGGATGATGAACTATGTTCCAGCCGTTCATTAATGGTTGCTGGAACATAGTTCATCACAGGTTATTTATTGCGTTGCTGCATCATGTCCAATAGTGGCATGTAGGCATCAAGGGTAAAGTGATGGTGGTGTTCGTCCTGCTGGCGAACGGCTTGGAAGTAACAGATTTTGCGAGTATGGGTGATACGTTGGTGTTGTTTCAGCAATTTCTGGCGGCTACTCTGGCGCATTACTGCGTTCCTTTATGGACTGAATAAATGTGTTCGGCTGCTTTGGTCTAGTTGCAGGCGGGGCAGTCGATAAAGTATTTTGGGAGGGTAATTTCCCGGTCGCGAAGTATAGCATGAAAAAAATCAACATAGTGTTCGGATCAGTTTATGGCAGTGCACAATATGTTGCGGAAACGCTCGATAACGCATTGGCTGACGCAGGGTGGCAAGTGCAGTTGTGGCAACCTGAGCAGTTGACTGGATTTGTACCACCTGAAGATGAACTGTTGCTAGTGATCACCTCAACGACTGGTGATGGCGATTTGCCTGAAAATATCATGCCGTGGTTTGCGATGATGAAAGACAGCGCTCCTTACTTATCGCAACTGCATTATGCGGTCATCGCACTAGGTGATTCCAGTTATGATACGTTTTGTGGTGGTGGTAAACAGATGGATGCGCTACTGAGTGAACTGGGTGCAAAGCGTGTTGGTACACGTTTGGAGATCGATGCCTGTGAAACCATGGAACCCGAAACTGAGGCGCTAAAATGGCTCGAAACTTGGCTGCCACTGGCCACCTCCGTCAGTCATTAAACTGGCTCAATACCCATTGGTTCAAGTTCGCCCAGCATCTTAGTCAGGCGTTGTTAGCCCCAATTGCTATCTTGCCAGCGGCAGGTTTGATGATCGGCCTAGCGGGCTCGCTCTCCTCGGCGATGCCACCATTATTGTCATCGTTGTTATCCAATGTCGGTCAGTTTGTATTTGCTATTATGCCGTTGCTGTTTGCTGTGGCTATTGCGGTGGGGTTTTGCCGCGATCAAGGTGCTGCAGCAATCAGCGCGGTATTTGGTTATGGGGTGTTTACGGCTGGCTTGGGCGTATTGGTTGCAGACAAGCAATTGCCGGAGATGATGCTCCTTGGGAGCAATACGCTTGATACCGGAATTGCCGGGGGAATGGTGCTTGGAGCGGCAACTTGTCTGGCGCTATACCTCAGTCAATTTGTGAAATTGCCCGTCGTATTGTCATTTTTTGAAGGCCGACGCAGTGCGCCACTGTTGATGCTGCCGCTGGCGTTACTGCTGGCATGGCTATTTTCTTATGTCTGGCCGCCATTGGCACATTATATTCAACAGTTTTCTGATTGGGCCGTTTATCAAAAACCACAGTGGGCATTTGCGCTTTACGGCACGGTTGAACGTTTATTGTTGCCGCTTGGTTTACATCATATCTGGAATGCGCCGTTTTTTTTAGAGTTTGGACAATATTCCGCCAATGGTGAAGTTATCAGAGGCGAAATTGCCCGTTACCTCGCTGGCGACCCTCAGGCGGGCAATCTTGCTGGCGGCTATCTGATTAAAATGTGGGGCTTACCTGCTGCGGCTTTGGCAATGTGGCGTTGTGCGGACAAAAGTGAACGCAATCGGGTGGCCGGTATTATGTTGTCTGCCGCTGCAACTAGCTGGCTTACCGGTGTTACCGAACCGATTGAATTTGCTTTTTTGTTTGTTGCCCCTGTGCTCTATTTGTTGCACGCGTTGCTGTGTGGTTTTGCCTATCTTATCTGTGTGATGCTGGGGATCCATTATGGTATTAGCTTTTCTCAGGGCGCATTGGATCTGGTGTTGATGTGGCACAATTCTGCTAATGCCGGTTGGTTGTTGATTCTGGGGCCATTAACGGCGGTGCTTTATTACGGCATATTCAGTACTGCAATCATGGTTTTTAACCTGAAGACCCCTGGACGACTGGAACCGTTAAAAGACGCTGGCTCAGCTCCGCGGCAACCGTTAGCAACTGACGATAGCGATACTCCGCTGCGACTTATCAGCGCCTTGGGCGGTGCCGCTAATATCCACTATCTCGGGGCGTGTATGACGCGCTTACGACTCAACGTTATTGACCCTTTGCTGGTGGACAAATCGCGCTTGTTGGCGTTGGGTGCCAAAGGGGTCATTGTCATGGGCTTAGGCGTTCAGGTCGTGTTTGGCACTAAGGCTGAAGCGATGCGTCAGATAATGCAGCGTCATCTAGATCAGCATGTCGGTTAAATTTTTTATAGTAATAATCAACTTTTATTAGGATTTGTGCGGCATTTTTCGGTTTGCTATGGCATATTCCTCAGTCGAGATATACTTCGGGGAAGGAAATGCAGCGTAAAATTCTGATGACGGACTGTGCCGACGAGCGTGGCCTCATTGCCAAAATCACTGGTGTCTGTTTCAAGCACCAGCTTAATATCATCAAAAACAGTGAGTTCGTTGATAATCGGCAACAGCGTTTCTTTATGCGGACCGAACTGGAAGGCGAGTTTCACGAGTCTCAGTTACTCGCTGATCTTGAACAAGTGTTACCGCCAAAAAATCAGATGCGCCTGATCGATGCCGGTCGTAAGCGGATAGTGGTGTTGGTAACTAAAGAAGCCCACTGTTTGGGTGATCTGTTGATGAAAGCCTACTACGGTGCTTTAGATGTTGATATTGCTGCGGTTGTTGGTAATTACCAAACGTTGGCGCCGTTAGCGGACAAGTTCAATGTGCCTTTTCATTACGTGACCCATGAAGGCCTGAGCCGGGAAGAACACGAGCAAGCGTTGTTGCAGCTGATCACGCCGTATCAGCCCGATTACCTAGTGCTCGCGAAGTTTATGCGGGTTTTGACTCCAGTATTTGTGAGTCACTACCCAGGCCGGATCATCAATATTCATCACTCCTTTTTACCGGCATTTATTGGTGCTAATCCATACCGCCAGGCGTGGGAGCGCGGCGTGAAAATTATTGGAGCGACTGCACACTTTGTAAATGACAGTCTCGATGAGGGGCCGATTATTAAGCAAGACGTGATCCCGGTGGATCACAGTTACAGTGCTGAGGATATGGCTCAGGCGGGACGTGATGTGGAAAAAAGTGTCCTCAGCCGAGCGTTGGCGTTGGTACTGAATAACCAGGTGGTGATAAACGGTAACAAGACGCTAGTATTTAAGTAAATTCGTAGTGATTTTGCCAAAACAAACCCGCCATCAGGCGGGTTTGTGGGTGATGTGGTCATTGCTTAGTCAACAATACGCAACAATTCGTTGATGCCGACTTTGCCACGAGTCTTGGCATCGACTTTTTTCACTATGATAGCGGCATACAAACTGTAATTGCCACATTTGGATGGCAAGCTACCAGCAACCACTACTGAGCCTGCAGGTACGCGGCCATAATGGATTTCTCCGGTTTCACGGTCGTAGATTTTAGTGCTTTGTCCAATGAAGACTCCCATCGAGATGACCGACCCTTCCTCAACGACAACCCCCTCTACAATTTCAGAACGGGCACCGATGAAGCAGTTGTCTTCGATAATCGTGGGGCCTGCCTGCAAGGGTTCCAGCACGCCACCAATACCAACGCCACCGGAAAGATGCACATTTTTACCAATTTGGGCACATGAACCCACAGTGGCCCAGGTATCGACCATGGTGCCTTCGTCTATATAGGCGCCGAGATTAACGTAGGACGGCATCAACACCGTATTTTTGGCAATAAATGAACCTTTGCGGGCCGCGGCTGGCGGCACTACGCGAATGCCTTCGGCACGAAAGCGCGCATCGTCGTAACTGGCGAACTTCATCGGTACCTTGTCAAAATATTGGGTTTCGGTACCGTCAATGACACCGTTATCAAAAATGCGGAATGACAGCAATACGGCCTTTTTCAGCCATTGATGTACCTGCCAGGCGCCATCGATTTTTTCGGCAACACGTACTTCACCGCGATCCAGCATATCGATGACATGCGCCACATCGGCACGCAGGGCAGCATCTACCGTTGCCGGACTTATCTGTGCGCGGGTTTCAAATGCCGCTTCAATACGTTGGCGTAACGCCTCCATAACTTACTCCCGTCTTACTGTGTCTGTTGATTGGAAAGGGTACTTATCAGCGCTTCCCTGAGCTGTTGTTGGCGCACTTCATCCAGCGCCTGACCTTCTGTTGTCTGTAGAATAAAGAAATCTTCTGCACGCTCACCAATGGTGGTAATTTTGGCGGATTGCAGGGTGATGCCGCAACGGTACAGGATGTCACCTATTTTGGCGAGCAACCCCGGGGCATCAAGGGCAATCAGTTCCATCATGCTGGTGCTGTGTTTCTGACTGGGCAGGAAGGTCACCTGAGTCGGCACACTAAACGGTCTCATAATGCGCGCCATCTTGCGGAACTTGGGCATTTTGGTGGTATCGCCGGATAAGGCTTTTTCCAACGCTTTGCGAATGCTCTGGATCCGCGATAGTGCCTGTACTGCGGTGCCATCCTGTTCCAGGATCACAAAGCTGTCGAGGGCAAAATTGTCTCTGGTGGTCATAATGCCCGCATCATGCACGTTGATATTTTTGTTATCGAGTACCGCCATAACCGTCGCAAACAGTCGCGGCCGGTCTTTACAATAGATAAACAGTTCTGTGCCACCGCGGGTCATATGTTTGGAGACCAGCACCAGTGGTTCATCTTGTCGATGTTTGAGAATGGCTTCCGCATGCCAGGCTATCTGGTTGGGTTGATAGCGTAGAAAATAGTCAGCTTTAAAGCGCTGCCACAGGCTGTCGATGGCCTTTTCTTTCAGTCCCCGACGTAACAGTTCTTTCTTGGCCTTAGCTTGGTGTTCACGCACTCGGGCCCTGATATCAACCGGTTTTTCTTTGCCCCGCGCTAACACTCGCTGTGCTGAGAAATACAGATCTCTGAGCAGCGAGCCCTTCCAACTGTTCCAGGTGTGCTCGTTTGTGGCACAGATGTCGGCCACTGTCAGGCAGTAAAGATAACTGAGATGTGAGGCATCGCGGACTTTATCCGCAAATTGGGCCACGACCTCTGGATCTGAAATATCCCGGCGTTGCGCCGTAATCGACATCACCAGATGGTTTTCTACCAGCCAACTGACTAACCGACCATCGTGGCTATTAAGCCCGTGCAGTTTGCAAAATTCCAGCGCATCGGCCGCACCGAGTTTGCTGTGGTCGCCGCCCCGGCCTTTGGCGATATCGTGGAAAATCGCCGCCAATACCAGAAGGCCTTTTTTGGGCAACTGGTTGATTAAAATTGATCCCAACGGAAATTCATCACGCTGTTCCTGCTGTGAGAAGTGCTCAATATTAAGCAGCAGGCGATGGGTATGCTCATCAACGGTATAGGCATGAAATAGGTCAAACTGCATTTGACCTTCAATGTTACGCCAAGCAGGGAGATACGCGGACAAAATACCATGTTTGTGCATCAGCGATAGCGCTTTTATGCCGCGGGGATGCCGCAGAATTTCCATAAAGGCTTCGCGACACTGTTCATGTTCCAGCAGTGGTTGCACCAGATCGCGCCGAGCATTGCGTAGCGCTCTTAGTGTCGGAGCATAAATGCCAAGAATGTTGGAGTTACGCGCCACGTACAGAAACAGTCTTAGTAACTCTTCAGGATGCTGGAACGGTGACGCCTGCAACGCTTCAATAAAGGGGCCTCGGCGCTGGTAATGCTGATCAATCGGTTGAATTTCCAAGGCGCTGCCATCGCCCAATGTGGCACGTTTAAACAGCTGGAGTAACATTTCGTTCAGTTCCATTACCCGGCGTACCGTGCGGTAATAGCGCTTCATCATCTGTTCAACGGCTAGTTGGGTGGCATCTTCATAACCCATCAGTTCCGCCACCTGTCGCTGCACATCAAATAGCAGGCGGTTTTCATCACGGCCAGTGGCAATATGCAAGGCAAAGCGGAGTTCCCACAAGAAATTCTGCGATTCTAGTAGTTCGTCAAGCTCCGCAGGTTCTAGGAACTCGTGATCGACCAATTCCCGCAGATTGGCGGCGTTGAAATGCCGAATGGCAACCCAGGCAATGGTCTGAATGTCGCGTAGCCCGCCTGGACAAGTCTTGATGTTGGGCTCTAGATCAAAGGCATTGGCTTTGGCGTGGCGCAGCCGCTGTTCATCGCGTTTGGCACGGAAAAATTCGCTGGACGGCCAAAATTGCTGTTCACGGATCTTATCGTATAGCAGGTCAAAAGCGGCTTCAGGACCGGCCAACAGTCGTGCTTCCAACAAATTGGTGGCGATGGTGATGTCGGCGCGTCCCTGTTCTAGCGTTTGCTCCAAAGTGCGGACACTATGGCCTATCTCCAGCCCGGTATCCCATAAAAATGCGATAAATTCGCTAAGCCGGGCTTCTGCTTCTGCGCCTGCATGGTTTGGCATCAGAAACAACAAATCAATATCGGAGTGTGGCAGCAACTCGGCTCGGCCATATCCGCCAACAGCGATCAGTGCAATACCGGCATGGCTTAGTCCCAGTTGTTGCCAATGCTGTATCAGCAGTTGGTCAACAAAGCGGCTGCGTTCGGCAACCAACTCGGTGATTTTGTCGCGATTGGCAAACCTGAGTTGTAGGTGCTGCAGGTTTTCGCTAAGAGCGGCTTTGGCGGCTTGCGCAGTGACCATTATTGTCCTTAGTTGCTTACATCACACATGATTGATGAACCGAGGGAAATCTTCGTTACTACGCAATGTCAGTACTTCCACGCCAGTATTGGTGATCAGTAAGGTGTGTTCCCACTGAGCAGATTTTTTACCATCCACCGTAGTGACAGTCCAGCCATCTTGTTCGTTAAGCACGGTTTGGTAACGGCCAGCATTAATCATTGGCTCAATGGTAAAGCACATGCCAGGTTTGAGGATGGTGCGATCATTGTTACGGTAATGGACTACCTGTGGTTCCTCGTGGAAGCCTTTGCCAATGCCGTGGCCACAATAGTCACGCACGATGGAAAATTTGTCTGCGCCACTCTTACTGGACTTCACCAGCTTTTCGATGATGGTACCTATTTCTCCTAACTGCATGCCTGGCCGCACTTTGCGGATAGCAGCGTACAGGCATTCCTGAGCAATGCGGCAGAGGCGGCGATCCTTTGGGCTCACTTCGCCGACCATAAACATCTGCGAGGTATCGCCATGATAACCATCTTTGATGACCGTAATATCCAGATTGATGATATCGCCGTCTTGTAACGGTTCATCATTGGGAATGCCATGACAGATCACTTCATTGATGGAGGTACAAATAGATTTTGGAAAGCCGTGATAGTTCAGTGGCGCTGAAATTGCGCCATTGTCCTCAGTAAACTTGGCACAAAGGCGATCTAGTTCATTGGTAGTGACCCCAGGTTTGACATGGGGCTCAATCATTTCCAAGACGTCTGCTGCCAGTTTGCCAGCTGCGCGCATTTTTTCAATTTCTTCAGCAGTTTTGATAGTAATACTCATAGCGATTTCTCAGCACCGGAACCCATCACAATGGTGGCCGGTTAAATCAGGTTAAAACAGTGGGAGTTGCACGATAATACGCTCGTTTGACCCATCAAAAAAGACCGCGTTTGTGGGGCCTTTCGCGTTTGTGTTTTCCGGGCTTTTATGGTATAAAGCGCGCCGTTATGTTTGACTCTAGGAAACGGCGGATTTCAGCGGCGTAAGCCAGAAAGCGTTCGAGTCCAGATAAAAGCTGACGGCCATTATACATGGCAATTGTGTTAAATACTAAATCACACACGAGTCGACACATTTCCCGGGGTGCCTTAAAGGTCGGGAATATGGGATTCGTGGAGGTATAACCCCTTTAATCTAAGGTAAAGAAAATGACTACAGTTTCTATGCGCGATATGCTCCAAGCCGGTGTACATTTCGGTCACCAGACCCGTTACTGGAACCCTAAGATGAAGCCATTCATCTTTGGTGCTCGCAACGGTGTACACATCATCAACCTCGAGCACACCGTGCCAATGTTCAACGAAGCACTGGCTTTCGTGAGCAATGTAGCTTCCAAAAAAGGTAAGATCCTGTTTGTAGGCACTAAGCGTGCTGCCAGTGAATCTATCAAAGAAGCTGCTATTTCCTGTGATCAGTTCTATGTCGACAAACGCTGGTTAGGCGGCATGCTGACTAACTGGAAAACTGTTCGTCAGTCAATTAAACGTCTGAAAGATCTGGAAACTCAGTCTGTAGACGGTACTTTTGACAAGCTGACCAAGAAAGAAGCGTTGATGCGCAGCCGTGAGCTGGACAAGCTGGAAAAATCTCTGGGCGGTATCAAAAACATGGGTGGCCTGCCTGACGCCATCTTCGTTATCGGCGCTGACCATGAACACATCGCTATCAAAGAAGCCAACAACCTAGGGATCCCCGTCGTTGCAGTAGTAGATACCAACTCTACTCCTGATGGCGTTAACTATGTTATCCCTGGTAACGATGATGCTATGCGCGCTATTCGTCTGTATGCTGATTCAGTTGCCGCAGCGGTAAACAGCGGTCGCGGCCAAGATCTGGCTGTGCAGGCTGAAGAAGCAGGTTTCATCGAAGCTGAGTAATTAGTAAGGCGTGATGGCAACATCCCCTTATTAACCGCGGTATCTGATGGTTAACAGGGGTCATATGGCCCCTGTTTTATAAGATAACCCGGTAACTTTTGTCGAATTATCAATTGAGGATTTAACAATGGCAATTACTGCTGCCCAAGTTAAAGAACTGCGCGAACGTACTGGTGCAGGCATGATGGACTGCAAAAACGCCCTGACCGAAGCCAATGGTGATATCGAACTGGCTATCGAAAATATGCGTAAGAGCGGCGCTGTAAAAGCGGCTAAGAAAGCCGGTCGTATTGCAGCAGAAGGCGTGATCCTGACCAAGAGCGAAGGCAACGTTGCCGTGTTGTTGGAAGTGAACTGTGAAACCGATTTCGTTGCCCGTGATGTTAGCTTCCTGGCATTTGGTAACAAGGTCGTGGAGTTAGCGCTGGCTAACAACATCACTGATATCAACGAGCTGCTGGCCGCTGATCTGGATGGTGACACTGTAGAAAACACCCGTGCAGCACTGGTAGCCAAGATTGGTGAAAACATCAATGTACGTCGTGTATTCCGTTTTGAAGGGGAAAACCTCGGCGTATATATCCACAGCAGCCGTATCGGCGTGGTCACTGAACTGAAGGGTGGCGATGCTGATCTGGCCAAAGATCTGGCAATGCACGTTGCGGCGTCTAACCCACAGTTTGTGAAGCCTTCTGACGTTCCTGCTGAAGTGGTCGAGAAGGAAAAAGAAATCCAGATCGAAATCGCGATGCAGAGCGGTAAGCCAAAAGAGATCGCTGAGAAAATGGTTGCTGGTCGTATGGCCAAATTCACTGGTGAAGTCAGCTTGACTGGTCAGCCATTTGTGAAAGATCCTTCGATCATTGTTGCCGACCTGCTGAAGCAGAAAGGTGCCGATGTGATCAACTTTACCCGTATTGAAGTGGGTGAAGGTATCGAGAAGAAAGAAGAAGATTTTGCTGCAGAAGTCGCTGCCCAGATTGCAGCTTCTAAAAAGGCTTAATCGACTGTTACCGTGACCTTGAAGACCGCAGCAACCGCTGCGGTCTTGTTATGACCAGGATATAAATAACATGAGCACCAATCCCAAACCTGCATTTCGACGTATTTTGCTGAAACTCAGTGGTGAAGCCCTGATGGGCGATGAAGGTTTCGGTATCGACCCTAAAGTACTGGATCGTATGGCCCAGGAGATCAAAGAACTGGTGGAACTCGGTATCCAGGTCGGGGTGGTTATTGGCGGCGGTAACCTGTTCCGTGGCGAGGGTCTTGCTAAAGCCGGTATGAACCGGGTGGTGGGTGATCACATGGGTATGCTGGCCACCGTAATGAACGGTCTGGCAATGCGAGATGCGCTGCACCGTGCCTATGTTAATGCTCGTCTGATGTCGGCAATTCCGCTAAATGGTGTCTGTGATGCTTACAACTGGGCTGAAGCAATCAGCTTGTTGAAGTCTGGTCGGGTCGTTATCTTATCTGCCGGAACGGGCAATCCCTTCTTTACTACCGACACGGCGGCCTGTTTGCGCGGGATTGAAATCGAAGCAGAAGTCGTGCTAAAAGGCACTAAGGTTGATGGGGTGTTTTCGGATGACCCGATGAAAAACCCCGATGCCACTAAGTACGAAACGCTCAGCTATAATGAAGTACTTGATAAAGAACTGAAAGTTATGGACTTAGCGGCGTTTACTATGGCGCGTGATTACAATATGCCTATCATGGTGTTTAACATGAATAAGCCCGGTGCTTTACGACGGGTGGTGATGGGCGATCAGTCAGAAGGCACGCTGGTAAAAGCTTGATCTGAATTTGCATTAAAAGGAACTCTAACGTGATTGATACCATTCAAAAAGATGCACTGTCCCGCATGGAAAAATGTGTGGAAGCGACCAAAGCACAGATGACCAAGGTACGTACTGGACGTGCACATCCAGCCTTGCTGGATTCAATTCAGGTCTCTTACTATGGCACGCTGACACCGCTGAAGCAGGTGGGGAATATTTCCATTGAAGACAGCCGTACGTTAGCAGTGAGTGTATTTGACCGTAGCATGATCCAAGCGGTAGAAAAGGCCATCATGTCTTCCGACCTCGGACTGAATCCGATGTCTGCTGGCACTGTTATCCGTATTCCGTTACCAGCGCTGACGGAAGAGCGTCGTCGTGATCTGGTAAAAGTGGTACGCGCCGAAGCGGAAAATGGTCGTGTGGCGGTACGTAATGTTCGCCGTGATGCCAACTCTGAAGTGAAAAAGCTAGAAAAAGACAAAGTTTGCACTGAAGATGATGTGCGCCGTAGCGAAGATGAAATCCAGAAGATGACTGACCAGCATATCAAGAAGATTGATGAGCTGTTGACCGCAAAAGAAGCCGAATTGATGGAAGTCTGATATTGGCTTGTTAAACTAGAGTTGAAACGCCGTGTAGCGTTATACTACACGGCGTTTGTCTATTTATAAGGGTTGTAAACTAGATGTCATCCAACATGGACGCCGCTTCATCGTCTAATGACTTAACAACGGAGTGTCAGACATCGGAGCATTTACCAGAGCAGTTGTCCGACTTGGTGAAGCAGACGATTCCTAATCATGTCGCTATCATCATGGATGGTAATGGGCGTTGGGCGCAGGCCAAGGGCAAACCGCGGGTGGTTGGACATCGCGCGGGGGTCAAAGCTGTGCGGCGAGCGGTCAGTACCGCCAGAAAACTCGGGGTCAAATCATTAACCCTGTTTGCCTTTTCTAGCGAAAACTGGCGGCGGCCCGATCAGGAAGTCAGCCTGTTGATGGAGCTGTTTTTTACAGTCCTCCGGCGTGAAATCAAGGTGCTGCACTCCAACGGTGTGCGGCTCAACATCATTGGCGATACCAGCCGTTTCTCCGAACGTTTACAGAAACAGATCCGTGCGGCTGAAGCCTATACTGCCGATAACCAAGGGCTGATCCTGAATGTGGCGGCTAACTATGGTGGACGTTGGGATATTGTTCAGGCTGCCAGAACACTGGTGGAAAAAGTGGCAACTGGTGAAATGACCAGCAGTCAGCTGACCGAATCAGCGCTAGCAGAGCATTTATGCATGCAAAACCAGGGTGAAGTTGATTTAATGATCCGCACTGGTGGTGACTACCGCATCAGTAATTTTATTTTATGGCAGGCTGCTTATGCCGAACTGGTGTTTATGGATACACTTTGGCCCGATTTTGACGAACAGACATTTTGTCAGGCGATTGAATTGTTCAGTAGCCGTCAACGACGTTTTGGGTTGACCGGGAATCAGATCGAAAAAATACGCAATATATAGCCCAGGAAGAGGAAAGTTTTTTGCTAAAACAACGAATAATAACTGCAATTTGGCTGATCCCACTGGTACTTGGTGCCATCTTCCTGTTGCCAGCCAACTATTTTTCATGGGTGTTAGTGCCGGTTTTTTTGATTGCAGCCAAGGAGTGGGGGCATATTATAGATAAAGATTGTACCGTCACTCAGTGGAGCTTCACGCTAACCCTTGGCATAGTGCTGGTAGCTCTCAATCTGTTGGTGCCAGCGGACGCCGTATGGACTCGTGGTCATCTACACCCGATTATGCTGGCGGTGATCCTAGTCGGCGCGTGTTGGTGGTTGGTGTCATTATTGCTGGTGTTGTTCTATCCTCGTAGTGCCAACTGGTGGCAAGGCAGTCCTATGCTTAAATCCATGTTTGGTCAACTGACATTATTACCCGGATTTGCCTCGTTTATTGCACTAAAGTCCTTAAGTAGCACAACCGATCCCTATTGGGGTGGCGTGCTGGTATTGCTAGTGATGTTAATCGTGTGGGCGGCGGATTCAGGCGCTTATTTTGCAGGTAAGGCCGTCGGTCGGATAAAACTTGCGCCGCATGTGAGCCCAGGAAAGACATTGGAAGGGTTTATTGGAGGATTGCTTACCACCTTGATAGTCGTCGGCATTGTCATGTATTTCTCCCCAGAACAGGAGTTAGGGCTAGTGATCGGTGTGGTGCTGTTTACGGCATTGGCCTCTGCGCTGGGCGACCTGTCGGAAAGCATGTTTAAACGTGTGGCACAGATCAAGGATTCTGGCAATATTCTGCCGGGACATGGCGGGGTGCTTGACCGTATTGATAGTCTGACAGCTGCACTGCCGATATTTACGCTTCTTTATATTGCTTTCTGGATGTAACGAAAATGCAGAACATGGTTATTTTAGGCGCGACCGGCTCAATCGGGACCAGCACGCTGAGTGTCATAGCGGAAAATCCCGACACCTTTAATGTGTTCGCCCTAGTAGCCAACACTAACGTCAGTAAGATGGCGGCTTTGTGTCGTCAGCACCAACCTAAGGTGGCGCATATGGTTGATGCCAACGCGGCACAAGCGTTGCGGGCAGAAATTGCTGACTTAAGCATCGAAGTCACCAGTGGTGAGTCTGAACTAGCAGATTTGGTCACACGCCCAGAAGTAGATTCGGTGATGGCGGCAATTGTGGGCGCTGCCGGAATGGCGCCAACCCTCGCGGCCGTTAAAGCGGGAAAACGGGTGCTGCTTGCTAACAAAGAAGCCTTGGTAATGTCCGGTAGATTATTTATCGACGCTGTTGCTAAATATGGCGCCACCTTGCTGCCCGTTGATAGTGAGCATAACGCCATTTACCAGTGTTTACCAAAGGACGCACAGCAACAAATAGGCCGTTGTAACCTAAAAGCCGCGGGTATTTCCAAGATTTTACTCACCGGTTCGGGTGGACCCTTTCTTCACGCAGACCTCAACAGTCTGCCTGCGGTAACCCCTGCTCAGGCAATCAAACATCCGAATTGGTCGATGGGGCCAAAGATTTCCGTCGACTCCGCGACCATGATGAACAAAGGTCTGGAATATGTGGAGGCTCGCTGGTTATTTAACGCCGGAATTGACCAGTTACAGGTGGTGATCCACCCGCAAAGCGTGATCCATTCTATGGTGCAATATCAAGATGGCAGCGTGCTTGCGCAATTGGGAAATCCTGATATGCGTACACCAATTGCTCATTGTATGGCCTATCCCGCCAGAATTGTCTCCGGCGTGGAACCTTTAGACTTTTTCAAAGTCGGACAATTGAGCTTTTGCGAACCGGACTATATTCGTTTCCCTTGTTTGAAACTGGCGATGGCTGCCTGTCGGGCTGGACAGGAAGCCACTACAGTGCTGAACGCTGCTAATGAAGTGGCAGTTGAGCACTTCCTGAAAGGGGCGATCCGCTTTACTGATATCGCAAAAGTTAATGAATTTTGTCTGGAGCATGTGATGCAATCGCCACTTGACTCGATTGCTGATATTCTTGCTCTCGACTACGAAGCCCGCGTCTGTGCCCGTGAGGGCTTGGCGCTTTGCTATTGAGGATAATTGACGGCTGATGCTAGCTTTTTTGTGGAATCTCGGTGCCTTTATTGTTGCATTAGGGATTTTGATCACCGCCCATGAATTCGGACATTTTTATGTAGCCCGCCGCTGTGGTGTGCGAGTGCAGCGTTTTTCTATCGGTTTCGGTAAAGCCATCTGGCACCGAATCGGTAAAGATGGAACGGAATATGTCGTCGCGATGATCCCTCTTGGCGGTTACGTTAAAATGCTGGATGAGCGTGTTGAAGAGGTTCCTCCAGAACTGCAACATGAATCCTTTAATCGCAAGAGTGTTTGGGCGCGTATGGCTATTGTGGCAGCCGGTCCCATTGCCAATTTCATTTTTGCCGTTATTGCCCTGTATT
This sequence comes from Shewanella sp. 4t3-1-2LB, assembly GCF_017368415.1. Lineage (NCBI taxonomy): Bacteria > Pseudomonadati > Pseudomonadota > Gammaproteobacteria > Alteromonadales > Shewanellaceae > Shewanella > Shewanella sp. 4t3-1-2LB. The sequence continues at coordinate 117,795 of NZ_JAFNJD010000002.1, read as the reverse complement.
TTATGTACCTGATTGGGGTGCCGACGGTAAAACCCGTGATAGAAGCTACACGTTCGGGCAGTCCTGCAGCGGTGATGCAACTGCAACATCCGCAGCAGATTGTGGCGGTTTCAGGGCAAGCGGTCAGAAACTGGGAAGAGGTCAATCTCGCCCTAGTAAGCCACATCGGCGAACCGTCTTTGTCGTTGACACTGGCGAGCGATATCAGCAGCTCCGATGATGCTGCTCGTCTCAATGGCAAAACGTATCAGTTAGATATCAGTAAGTGGCATTTTGATCCCGATAAAGAGTCACCGATTACCACGTTGGGACTTGAGATATATCGCCCTAAAGTGGTGCCGACATTGGCCGAAGTTGTCACAGGTGGTGCGGCTGCCCAAGCCGGCTTGCAAGTAGGCGATACCCTGCTGGCGATTAATGGTAAGCCGTTACAAGATTGGCAAAGCTTTGTGGCACAGATTAAAGCGGCGGCGGATAAAACACTGCAACTGACTATCCGCCGCAATGGTGACCAGCTAGTGCTGCCAGTGACGCCTACTGCACATAAGAGTGCTACTGGTGCGATGGAAGGGTATTTAGGGGTGTCACCTATTGCGCCCAAGTGGCCAGATAATATGCAACTGGAGTTGCAATATGGCCCACTGGAATCTGTCACCATGGCAGCACAGAAGACCTGGCGGCTCACCGCTGTTAGCGTCAAGATGCTAGGGAAACTGTTTACTGGGGATGTCTCCCTGAAGAGTTTGAGTGGGCCAATCTCGATTGCGCAAGGGGCGGGTAATACGGCCTCCTTTGGATTGGTATATTTTCTGGGGTTCCTCGCGTTAATCAGCGTAAACCTCGGTATCATTAATTTGGTACCGTTGCCTGTGCTGGATGGGGGACACTTGATGTATTACGTGATTGAAGCTATCACACGTAGGCCTGTATCCGAACGGATCCAGGAAATTGGATTCAGATTTGGGGCGGCGTTGCTGCTGGTATTGATGAGCATTGCCCTCTTCAATGATTTTGCCCGACTCTGAGCAAGGACTGACAAATAATTAGAAGTGCTCTATGCGAATAAATAAACTTTTTGCCTCTATGTTACTGGTCGGCGCCGCTTTTTCAGGGAATGGTTGGGCCGAAACTTTCAAACCTTTTAAGGTCACAGACATTCAAGTCGAAGGTTTACAACGGGTCGCCTTGGGGGCCGCGTTGCTGAATTTGCCGGTCAAAGTCGGGGACACGGTGGATGAACTGAAATTGCAGCAGGCCATTAAAAGTCTGTATGCCTCAGGTAACTTCGAAAATATTCAGGTTTCCCGTGATGGTGATGTGCTGGTAGTTCAGGTGCGTGAACGGCCAACCATCAGTGCCATTACCTTTGATGGCAACAAAGACATCAAAGAAGAGCAGCTAAAGCAGAGTCTGGACGATAGCGGTGTCAAAGTGGGTGAGTCCCTTGATCGCACCATGCTTTCTGATATTGAAAAGGCGTTGCAGGACTTCTACTACGGCGTGGGTAAATATGGCGCTAAGGTGCATGCACAGGTCATCAATTTGCCACGTAACCGTGTGGAGCTGAAGTTTAAGTTTACCGAAGGGATGGCCGCTGAAATTCGCCAGATAAACTTTGTTGGCAATAAGCATTTCAGTGATGAAGAGTTAGCCAATCTGCTGGAGTTGAAAGACTTTGTTGCGTGGTGGAATTTGTTTGGTGAACGTCGTTACCAGAAACAAAAACTACAGGCAGATTTAGAAACGCTGAAGACCTTCTATCACAATCATGGCTATATCCGCTTTGATGTGACCTCGACTCAGGTGTCCATGACGCCTGATCGTAAGGGCTTATATATCACCATCAATGTTAACGAAGGTGAGCAATATAAAGTGAAAGCGGTAAACCTGACCGGCGATTTGATGGGGCGTGAGGATGTGCTAAAAACTATCCTGCCATTGAAAGCGGGTGAGCAGTATAACGGCGCTGATGTGACCTTCACTGAAGAGATGTACAGCAAGTTCCTCGGTCGTTTTGGCTACGCTTATCCCGAAGTAAAAACCATGCCGGAGATTGATGATGCAAATAAGGAAGTGACCCTTAACATCAATATCAATCCAGGCAAGCGGGTATATGTCCGTTCCATCAACTTTACTGGTAATAATGTTACCGCAGATGAAGTGATGCGTCGCGAATTGCGGCAGATGGAAGGGGCTTGGCTGAATTCAGCACTGGTAGAGCAATCCAAAACGCGTTTGAATCGCTTGGGTTATTTTGAAACCGTTGATACCGAAACCGAAAAGGTGGCGGGTACTGACGATCTGGTGGATGTACTATTCAAAGTAAAAGAGCAGCCTTCTGGCTCCTTTAACGCAGGTATTGGTTACGGTACTGCATCTGGCCTGAGTTTGCAGTTTGGTATTTCCCAGTCCAACTTCTTGGGAACGGGGAACCAGGCGGGCATTACCCTGAATACCAACAAATATTCCAAGAGTATCAACCTGTCTTATACCGATCCTTACTTTACTAAAGATGGTATCAGTCTCGGCGGTAGTGTGTTCTGGAGTGCATTCGATGCTAACTCGGCTTATCTGGAACGCTATAAGAATGACTCTTATGGGGTTATGACTAGCCTTGGCTTCCCTATCAACGAGACTAACCGTATTAATGCTGGTGTCGGTTATCGGCATAACACCATTTCCGATGCTTCTGATTATGAACAGGCGGTTCGTTTCTATAACATCTATCGCAATACAGATGCGGTGAACTCAGATTTAAGCTTTGATAACTTTGAAATCAGTTTAGGTTGGTCGCGTAGCACACTAGACCGTGGTACTTTCCCAACCGATGGTTCGTCACAGCGCTTGAGTGGTCGTATGACGGTGCCCGGCTCAGATCTGAAGTTCTTTAAGACAGATTTCGAAACCAACTTCTATTTCCCATTGAACCGCTCTCATAGTTTTGTGTTCTTGACCCGTGCTCGTTTGGCTTACGGTAATGGTTACGGTAAGTACAATGATAATGATCAGATATTGCCGTTCTGGGAAAACTACTACACCGGCGGTAGCTCTTATCTGCGTGGCTTCAAGTCCAATTCGGTAGGCCCAAGAGCATTCTATATGTATCGTGACAGCGCCAACTGCTCACCCGATCCGTCTGGAGATGGTTGTTCATTACCCGGAGATGTTAACTCTATCTATGTGCGTAGCAGTCGCTCTATCGGCGGTAATGCGCTGGCAACGGCCAGTATGGAACTGATTGTTCCAACGCCATTCTTGGATGAGGCATATTCAAACTCTGTACGTACCAGTTTCTTTGTCGATGCCGGTAACGTCTGGGATACCGAGTTTAATTACGATGCTTATCGTACCTTGCCAGCTGAAGAATTTGCCAAGCTGGCTGACTACAGTGATCCAGGGCGAATCAGATCGTCTTGGGGGCTGAATTTGCAGTGGTTGTCACCTATGGGCCCCATGGTGTTCAGCCTTGCCTGGCCAATCAAGAAATTTGAAGATGACGACACTGAGATCTTCTCGTTCAATATTGGCAAAACATTCTAAAACACATAAACTCGGCAAGCATTGCTGAAACCACAACAAGGAGTTTAACTTTGAAAAAGCTAATGAACGGCGCACTGGTGTCGCTGATGTTGGTTGGCGCACCCATGGCTGCTTATGCGGAAAAGCTGGCTGTAGTAGATATGGGCGCCGTGTTCGAACAGATCCCACAGCGCGAACAGGTGACCAAACAGCTGAAAAGCGAATTTGGTGATCGTATGGCTGAAGTGCAGAAACTTCAGGACGAGCTGAAAGGTTTGTTGGAAAAACAGCAGCGTGATGCGCAGCTGATGACCGATGCTCAAAAAACCGATCTGGTACGTAAGATGGAATCACTGAAGGCGGACTACCAGCTGAAAGGTAAGGCGCTGGATGAAGATTTACGTCGTCGCCAGGGTGAAGAACAGAATAAACTGTTGGTAAAAGTACAGAAAGCCATCAACGATATCGCCAAAAAAGAAAATTACGACATGGTGCTGCAACGCGGTGCAGTCATCTATGTAAAGCCTGAACAGGACATCAGCAGCAAGGTGGTTGACGCTCTGAGCAAAGGCCAGTAATCAATGAATAGTGTTTCTCTGAAACAGCTTGCCGAGCATCTGGGTGCAGAACTCCGAGGAAATGCCGATCAGGTAGTTTCTTCGGTGGCACCGCTCGACAAAGCTGTGTCTGGACAAGTGTCTTTTTTGTCCAATCCTAAATTACGGCATCAGTTAGATGTAACGGCTGCCAGCGCTGTTATCCTGAGTCAGGATATGGCTGAAACCTATCTAGGTAACGCTTTAGTTGTTAAAGATCCCTATGTTGGTTTTGCTAGAACTGCTCAGTTACTGGACAGCACACCCAATGCTGCAGAAGGTATTCACCCGTCAGCGCAAATCCACCCATCAGCTAAACTCGGAACCGGGGTAGCAGTTGCGGCCAATGTGGTCATTGGTGCCAATACGGTGATTGGTGAAAATACCCAGATTGGCGCTGGAACTGTGATCGGCTCTGATGTGATCATTGGCTCTGGTAGCCGCCTGTGGGCTAATGTGACTGTGTATCATAATGTACACATGGGTATTAACTGCATTATTCATTCCGGTGTGGTGCTGGGTTCAGATGGTTTTGGTTATGCCAATGAGCGTGGTAACTGGATCAAAATTCCCCAAACCGGTGGCGTCCGCATTGGTGACAACGTCGAAATCGGTGCCGGTACGACGGTTGACCGTGGTGCTCTGGAACACACCGAGATCCATGATGGGGTTATCATCGATAATCAGGTGCAGATCGCCCATAACGATATTATTGGTGCTCATACCGCAATTGCGGGTTGTACCGTACTTGCTGGCAGTGTGACCATTGGCAAATACTGCATCATTGGTGGCAGTTGTGCGATTTCTGGACATTTGACAATTACAGATGGGGTTCATCTCTCGGGTGCAACCAACATCACTAACGATGTTAAGGAACCTGGGTTATACTCTTCCGCCACTGTGGCCATGGATAACCGTCTGTGGCGTAAAAATACCGTCCGTTTCCGGCAGTTGGACGAGTTGTTCCAACGGGTCAGAAAGCTGGAAAAAAGGCTGGATACAGAAGAATAAACGCCGCTGTGACGGCGCGAGGAAAAGAGCCCGTGTCTAATGAATTGAACACCATGGATATCCAAGAAATTTTGGCATTTTTGCCACATAGATATCCATTTTTACTGGTCGATCGCGTACTGGATTTTACGCCAGGTGAAACGCTGACCGCCATTAAAAACGTTACTATCAACGAACCCTTTTTCCAAGGACATTTCCCGATCCAGCCAGTGATGCCGGGCGTGCTTATCCTGGAGGCTATGGCGCAGGCTACCGGGTTGTTAGCGTTTAAAACCATGAGTGAGAAGCCTTCTCCTAATGTGCTTTACTATTTTGCAGGGATCGATAATGCCCGTTTTAAGCGCGTGGTCGGCCCTGGCGATCAGATACGTTTTGATGTCAAAATGATCAAAGAACGCCGTGGAATTGGCGTATTTTACGGAGAAGCTACCGTGGACGGTGAATTAGTTTGCTCCGCCGATATTATGTGCGCTCGGAGAGAGATTCGTTCGTGATCGATAAATTAGCTTTTGTTCACCCTGATGCCAAAATTGGCAATAACGTCACCATTGGCCCTTGGACTTATGTCGGCCCGAACGTAGAAGTTGGTGATGACTGCTGGGTCAGCTCACATGTTGTAATCAAGGGCCCTACTGTTATCGGCAAGGGTAACAAGATCTACCAGTTCGCGTCGGTGGGTGAAGACTGCCAAGATAAAAAGTACGCTGGCGAGCCAACTCGACTGGAAATTGGTGACAACAACGTCATCCGCGAATCAGTGACCATCCACCGTGGCACCGTGCAGGATCAAGGCGTTACCCGTATCGGTTCCAATAATTTGCTGATGGCCTATGTGCATGTGGCGCATGATTGTGTGCTGGGCGATAACATTATTATGGCTAACAACGCCTCTATTGCCGGTCATTGCCATGTGGATGATTGGGCAATTCTTGGTGGTATGACTGGGGTACATCAATTTGTCCATATTGGCGCTCACGCCTTTACTGCGGGTTATTCGCTGGTGCTGCAAGATGTGCCACCGTTTGTGATGGCTTCCGGCCAGGCAGCCGTGCCGAGAGGTTTGAATGTGGAAGGGCTGAAGCGTCGAGGCTTTACCAAAGACGAGCAGTTAGCGCTGCGACGGGCATATAAAACCCTGTATCGCAGCAGCATGACAGTCGCTGAGGCTGTCGAGGTTCTGGCCGAAGATGCGGCCAGCCAACCCAAAGTTAAATTGTTCCTTGATTTTGTGACCTCATCAGAGCGGGGTATTATCCGCTGAGACAATTGAGCTTATGACGCAACACTCGCAACGGATTTTTGCAATGGTCGCCGGAGAAGTCTCCGGCGATATTTTAGGTGCAGGCTTAGTCGCCGCGCTCAGGCAGCGTTATCCCGATGCCCGTTTTGTCGGTATCGGTGGGCCGCGCATGGAGGCTCAAGGTTTTGAGTCGTTGTTTGCGATGGAAGCGTTAGCGGTGATGGGCCTGGTGGAAGTGCTGTCACACCTGCCACGATTGCTTAAGCTGCGTAAATCGCTGATCCAGCAACTCAGCGAGCTACAACCTGACTGTTTTATCGGCATTGATGCGCCAGATTTTAACTTGGGTGTTGAACTGCAACTGAAACAGCGGGGCATCCCGACAGTGCATTACGTCAGCCCGTCAGTATGGGCTTGGCGGCCCAAACGGATCTTCAAGATTGCTAAGGCGACCAACATGGTGCTGGCGTTGTTGCCATTTGAGAAGGCCTTTTATGATCGTTACCAAGTGCCTTGTACCTTTGTTGGACATACATTAGCCGACAGCATTCCTCTGGAAAGCGATAAACAGCAGGCGCGGTTGGCGTTGGCGCTAGACGCTGAAGCCGAATATCTGGCTATCCTGCCGGGTTCTCGAGGGGGCGAGCTTAAAATGTTGGCTCAGCCTTTTGTTGAGGCGGCAACGCTGATTAAACAGCGTTTCCCTGACATCCGTTTCGTGACCCCGTTAGTCAACGCACAGCGCCGCGAGCAGTTTATGGCTGCTTTGAAACAATATGCACCAGACTTGGAAATACATCTGGTCGATGGTCATTCCCGCGAGGTGATGGCGGCTGCTGATTGTATTTTACTGGCGTCAGGCACCGCTACGCTGGAAGCCATGCTGGTAAAACGGCCAATGGTCGTTGGTTATCGGGTCAGTCCGGTAACTTATCAACTGGCAAAATGGCTGGTAAAAATTCGAACATTTTCTTTGCCTAATCTGCTCGCCGGCAAGACGCTGGTGCCGGAGCTTATTCAGGATGACTGTACCCCAGAAAAGCTAGCCGAGGCGGTTAGCGCACAGCTAAATCAGGATCCACGGCCTTTGATGGCAGAATTTACCCGATTGCATGAGATGCTCAGGCAAAACGCCAGCGAGCGTGCGGCTGATGCCGTGGTGACATTACTAGAGGAGCCGCGTCGATGACGATTTACCGTGATTTATCCGCTGAAGCGGCACTGGCCTTAGGGCAGGGACTGGTTGCTGGTGTGGATGAGGTTGGGCGCGGACCATTAGTGGGAAACGTAGTAACCGCGGCAGTTATCCTTGATCCTCAGCGGCCAATAGCGGGTCTTAATGACTCAAAAAAACTTAGTGAAAAGAAGCGCGATGCACTGTTTGACCTCATCATGGACAATGCGCTCTGTGTAGCAGTGGGGTCGGCAACGCCAGTTGAGATTGATCAACTGAACATTCTGCACGCCACCATGCTGGCCATGCAGCGTGCCGTTGCTGGGTTGACTATGCGGCCTGAGCGAGTTTTGGTTGATGGTAATCGCACCCCAGATTTTGGTATTCCTGCCGCAGCAGTGATTAAAGGGGATGGGCTAATTGCTGCCATCAGTGCCGCTTCTATCATTGCTAAAGTCACCAGGGATCGGGAGATGGCGGAACTGGATCGCTGTTTTCCGCAATATGGTTTTGCCGCTCACAAAGGCTATCCCACCAAAGCGCATTTTGAGGCAATAGCCCAGTATGGCGTGCTATCGGAGCATCGCCGTAGTTTCCGCCCGGTGCGACTGGCACTGGGACTTGAATAAAACACACTTGTTGACCTTGCCAAGAGGTTTTAGCATAACGGCAGGGCATTCATTCCACAGAGATTGTTAAACAGACAACCAACTTATGGCCGAACCTCGTTTTATACATCTGCGTGTTCACACTGACTTTTCTATGAGTGATGGTCTGGCTAAGGTCAAACCCATAGTTGCCAAAACCGTCACTGAGAACATGGCCGCCGTTGCTATCACTGATCAAGGCAATATGTGTGGTTTGGTGAAATTTTACAGCGCTGCTAACGACAGTGGTATCAAACCGATCATTGGCGCTGACGTGTGGATGTGTGTTCCTGGGTTTGATGATGAGTTTTGCCATCTCACCATCTTGGCAATGAATAATGAAGGTTACCAAAACCTTACGCAACTGCTGAGTAAATCCTATCTGCGTGGTTACGTACGCGACCGACCCGCTATCGATCAGGACTGGTTACTGCAACACAATGCTGGCATCTTGCTTTTATCCGGCGGACGTGAGGGCGATTTGGGAAAGGCTCTGCTGAAGGGAAATCAGCAGCAGGTGGACGAGCTGACCTGTTTTTATCAGCAACACTTTGCTGACCGCTATTACCTGGAATTGATCCGCACTGGGCGCCAAGATGAAGAGCGCTATTTACATTTGGCAGTGGCGCACGCCGCCGCCAATGCTTTGCCAGTGGTAGCGACCAATCAAGTGGTGTTCATGAACAAGGCCGACTTCGAAGCGCACGAAATCCGCGTGGCTATTCATGACGGTTTTACCCTCGCTGATCCACGCCGTCCGAAAAAATATAGTGAACAGCAGTATTTTAAATCCGAAGCCGAGATGTGCGAGCTGTTTGCCGATATTCCAGAGGCGCTGGCCAACAGTGTTGAGATTGCCAAGCGCTGTAATGTGACGGTACGGTTGCACGAATACTTTCTGCCAAATTTTCCCACCGGTGACATGTCTACGGCGGATTATCTGGTACATAAAGCCAAAACCGGCCTCGAAGAACGTTTGCAGTTTCTATATCCCGACGAAGCAGTCCGCGCGGCTAAGCGGCCACCCTATGATGAACGCTTGGATGTAGAACTCAGAGTTATCAACCAGATGGGATTCCCTGGTTACTTTCTCATTGTGATGGAGTTTATTCAGTGGGCCAAAGATCACGGTATTCCTGTGGGGCCAGGACGAGGTTCCGGTGCGGGCTCGCTAGTGGCATATTCCATCAAGATTACCGACTTAGACCCGCTGGAATTTGACCTGCTGTTTGAACGTTTCCTCAACCCGGAACGTGTCTCCATGCCCGATTTCGACGTCGACTTCTGTATGGACCGGCGCGATGAGGTGATTGATCACGTCGCAGAAATGTATGGCCGTGATGCGGTATCGCAGATCATTACTTTCGGTACCATGGCGGCCAAAGCGGTAATCCGCGATGTGGGACGGGTGCTCGGGCATCCTTATGGCTTTGTGGATCGCATCTCCAAGCTGGTCCCGGCGGAACCCGGGATGACGCTGGAGAAAGCCTTTGCTGCGGAACCCGCTTTGCAGGAAGCCTATGATGGTGATGAGGAAGTTAAAGACCTGATCGATATGTGCCGCAAGCTTGAGGGTGTCACCCGTAACTCGGGGAAGCATGCGGGGGGGGTGGTGATATCCCCGACAACCATTACCGACTTTTCGCCATTGCTGTGTGACTCCGAAGGGAAAAACCCGGTTACTCAGTTTGATAAAGGTGATGTGGAATACGCCGGGCTGGTGAAATTTGACTTCCTAGGTTTGCGAACACTTACCATCATTGAATGGGCGCTGGAAATGATCAACCCACGCATGCTGCGGGAAGGGAAAGCGCCAATCAATACTGCTAGCATTCCATTGAATGATCCAGAGTCTTTCCGGGTACTGAAACGCTACGAAACCACTGCGGTGTTCCAGCTAGAATCCCGGGGCATGAAAGACCTGATCAAACGCCTGCAACCTGACAATATTGAAGACATGATCGCGTTAGTGGCGTTATTCCGCCCTGGGCCGTTGGAATCGGGCATGGTGGATGACTTTATCGCCCGTAAGCACGGTCAGGCAAAAGTGGCGTATCCGCACCCAGACTTTGAACATGAATGTCTGAAAGAGATCCTGGAACCCACCTACGGCGTTATCGTTTACCAAGAACAGGTAATGCAGATTGCGCAGGCACTGGCAGGGTATACGCTGGGTGGAGCGGATATGTTGCGCCGCGCCATGGGTAAGAAGAAACCGGAAGAGATGGCCAAACAGCGCGATGTGTTCCGTAAAGGTGCCATCAGTCAGGGCGTTGATCCTGAATTGGCGATGAAGATCTTCGACTTGGTGGAGAAATTTGCCGGTTACGGTTTCAACAAATCTCACTCAGCGGCTTACGCCATTGTGTCCTATCACACGTTATGGCTGAAAGTGCATTTTCCGTCAGAATTCATGGCAGCGGTGATGTCGGCGGATATGGATAACACCGACAAGATAGTCACCTTGGTGGATGAATGTGAACGTATGGGTCGTAAGATCCTTCCGCCAGATGTCAACAAAGGACTGTTCAAATTCACCGTAGATGAGCAGCAAAATATTGTCTATGGTATCGGTGCTATCAAAGGCGTTGGTGAAGGTCCGGTTGAAGCGATTATTGAAGCGCGCAAATCCGGCCCGTTCAAAGACCTGTTTGATTTTTGTGCGCGGGTGGATCTGAAGAAACTTAACCGTCGGGTGATGGAGCGGCTGATCAGCGCTGGAGCTCTCGATACGTTAGGGCCGCATCGTGCTTCTATGATGGCAACCTTGCCTGAGGCCATGAAAGCGGCAGAGCAACATGCCAAAGACGCCGCCATCGGTCAAGATGATATGTTTGGCCTGCTCAACGATGATCCCCAAGATTGCCGTCAGCAGTTTGTCGAATGCGCGCCGTGGCCAGATAAAATCTGGCTTGAAGGTGAACGGGAAACGTTGGGCCTGTACCTGACGGGTCATCCCATCAATCAATATCTGTCTGAACTGAAGCACTACACTTCTGGGCGTCTGAAAGATATTCACCCTACCGAGCGCGGTAAAACGGTCAAAGTTGCCGGATTGGTGGTGGCTTGCCGGGTGATGACCACTAAGCGCGGCTCCAAGATGGGGCTGGTGACGTTGGATGATAAAAGTGGTCGTCTCGAAGTGATGTTGTTTACCGAAGCGTTTGATAAATACAGCCATCTGTTAGAGAAAGATCGCATTCTCATCTGTGAAGGCGAAGTGAGCTTTGATGATTTTTCTGGTGGCAACCGCATGACTGCCAGACAGATCATTGATATGGGCGAGGCGCGGAGTCACTTTGCTTCAGCGCTGGAGCTGACGTTGGCACACGACATGTTGACCGAAGAGCGACTAAACCAGTTATATGAAACTATTTTGCCTTGGCGTAACGGCACGGTGCCACTGCTCATCAATTACACTATGGCTGATGCCAAGGGGCGGCTACGACTGGCCGATGACTGGCGAGTGAATCCCTCTGATGAATTGATGCTGGCTTTAGAGACATTATTTGGTACCGATAAGGTAAGGATCCTGTTTTGATGCAACTGTCGGAGTCTGCCGTTATTGATGAGTTACAGCGCTTATTGGCGGGTTTACCAACGCCGCCAGGTGCTATCTGGCTCGGCTATAGTGGTGGCGCAGACTCTGAATATCTGGCCTACATACTGGGGCAGTTTGCCACGCAATTTCCTCAGTGGCACTCACGTATTCATCTGCTACATGTACATCATGGTTTGAGCCAACACGCAGATACATGGGCACAACACTGTTGTGACTCGGCCAAAAAAGTGGCATTGCCATGTCGGGTCCTGCGGATCCAATTACAGCTCGGCCCTCGAATAAGTGTGGAAGCGGAAGCGCGCCGGGCACGCTATCAGGCGATTATCCAACAAATGGCACCGGGCGATGTGTTGTTAACAGCACATCACCAGGACGATCAACTGGAAACTGTATTGCTGGCGCTAAAACGGGGACAGGGGCCAAAAGGGCTGGCGGCAATGGGCAGTTGCCAACGGTTTGCCGACAACTACTGGCAGCTACGGCCTTTGCTGAATGTCGGCCGGGCGCAGATTTTGACGCGGGTAACCGCCTTATCGCTGAGCTATGTGCATGACGAAAGCAATGACAATATCCGCTATGACCGTAATTTTCTGCGCCGAGATATAGTACCACGGCTGAAAATGCGCTGGCCGGAGTTAGCGGCTACCGTCAGCCGCAGTGCGGCCCTGTGTGCTGAACAACAGCGGTTGCTGGATGAAGTAACCCAGGAAAAGTTGCAACCTTTGCTGCAGAAGTGTGCGTTCACGGGAACACCTGTGATGGCACTTAATGAATTACGGCAACTTCCCCAACGTTGGCAACGGCAACTGCTGCGCGCCTTCATCGAGCGGCAAGCATTGCCTCTGCCATCTAAGGTGCAGTTAGATGAAGCATTGCTGCAGCTGTTACAAAGCGATGACGACGCCAAAGTTCATCTTAAGTTTGCAGCACTGGAGTTGCGGCGAGCTTATGGTCATATTTATGCGATGACTGAACTGCCCGAAGTCGCGCCATCGATGCCGCTGAGTCTAGAACAGCGGCAGGCATTGCAGCAGGGTAAGCTGAGCTTGCCGCTCCCCCCCCCCTGGCACCAACTAAATGGCTGTTTAACCGATGTCGGGCCAAGAATCGCACTGGCAGCGTTAGCTGCACCGTTAACGCTCAGCTACGGCTTGCCTGGTAGCCTTAAGTGCCATCCGCATTACCGCAATAAAGCGCGCGAGCTGAAGAAAATCTGGCAGGAAGCGCAGGTGCCATACTGGTTGCGTCCTCGACTACCAGCCTTGACCGCTGTCGATGGTTCGGTGCTGGCGATTGCAGGATTATTGGTTGACACACGAGTCTTGGCTGAGCCGCAGCAGCCAGGCGTTACTCTGTCTGTCAGTTAGTCATTGCTTACTAGAGAGGCTCGCGCCGCAACTCAAGGGGTTTCGGGCAGTTGCGGAAATACCACCACACATGCCAGTTGTTTCTGGCGCCCATAGCGCATCACCTGCAATAGCTCACCGTCACTGATGGGGACATAAGTGGAGCCAATGGCATCACGTGCTTTTTCTACGTTGGGATCGTGGAAAAAGAAAAACTGATTATTACAGCCACTCAGCACTATCCAATGGGGGCCCTTTTCGCCGCTGAAACGATAGCTACTCACCATCAGCAACACTGCCGCACCTTGAGCCAAAAATTTTCGCAATTCCTCCGGCGACGGGGCGCGAGTCTGGGCGCTAATACCGCGCGCCTGCAGTTGCTGACAGAAATCTTCATGAACCAACTGGATCACCGCCTTTTTATTGCGATCACGTACGCCATCGATGAAAGGTACTGACTCAGAACGGCTGAACAGCTTCACGCCAAAACCACGTCTTAGTGCGGATAATGCCAGTCCATGTGCCGAACAACCGCCATGACCGCTGGTCATAAAAATGGTGGTGGCCTCACGCCATAGCCGCAGTTCTTCCATACGGCTTGGAACTGCATCAGCTTTTAAGGCGGCAAAAGCCATTAACAGACTGGCAGGACCACAACTGAATGCTGTGGTTTGCGCATACAAGGGCATCTTTAACACGGTACTCGGGCCTGGTGGATCCAGCCGTTTGTGCATTCGCACACCATCGGCTAGGTCGTCATAATAATGCACCAGTGCTTTCAACACCTTATAGCCTAATTTTTCATACAGTCGGCGGGCGCCAATATTGTCATTGCGCACCTCCAGGCGTAACGTAATGTAGCCTTTATGAATGGCCTCTTGTTCACACTCATGCATTAGCTGCTGTGCAAGTCCTTGACCACGCCATTTGGCATCAATTGCTAGGGAATACAACCTTGCAAGGTTAGTTCCTCGGTGAAACAGCAACAGGGCATAACCCGCAAGCAGGCCATTGTCCATAGCGACAAACAGCCGCGCATGAGTTGATTGAATAAAACGTTTCATTTGGCGGTGACTGATGCGGTCACCGCTGAAGGCGGAGAGTTCCAGTTGATCGAGCGCTGAAAGTTCGGCCTGTGTAGCGGCACGTATTTCCATGATGTTTAGATAGAAGACAAACTTCTGATATTTAATCCCCAACCAATATGGGAGGCAACAATTATTTATGGCACAACTGCTTATCGTAACTGACGACGCCAGTGACTGGCGACCTTATCTGCCCAGTGACAGTATGGTAACGGTAAACGATTATCTTAATATGGGGGCGTTTACCGATAACAACAGTGTGCAGGTACTGAATTTGTGCCGCAGTTATGATTATCTCACTACCGGATATTATTGCTCGCTGATGGCGGAAGCCAGAGGACATCGGGTGATCCCCTCAGTGATGACGATTAATGATCTGTCGCAGGACAGATTTTTCAGTTTGCCACAGTCGGGACTGGACCGACTGTCGCCAGAACAGACCCGTCTGCGATTTAAGCTGTTTTTTGGTCACAGCGAGCGCGAGGAACTGGAACGGATTGGACACAAGATTTTTGAACGCTTTAACGTACCTGTGCTGGATGTAGAACTGGTTAAAGGGGGCGATAAATGGCAAGTCAGTCATATCGCCCCCTTTCCATTCCAGGAGTTAACCGATCCAGAGCAAGATCTGTTTGCGATATATCTGGAGGCATTTTCTCGAAAAGTATGGCGCGCACCTAAACGCAAAAAATCCTATCGTTATGAGATGGCGATGCTGGTGGATGAGCATGAAAAAATGCCGCCATCCAATAATAGCGCCATCAAACGTTTCATCAAGGCGGCTAACCGTATTGGCATGGATATGCAGTTACTGGGGCGCCGTGATATGAGTCGTCTGGGTGAGTTTGACGGACTCTTTATTCGGGCGACCACTAATATCAGTAATTTTACTTACCGTTTTGCCAAAAATGCCGAGCAAATGGGACTCGTGGTCATGGATGATCCAGAATCCATTATGAAGTGTACCAACAAGGTATTTTTGACAGAATTGTTGCTGAATCACAAGATTTCAGTCCCCAAGAGTCTGATCCTCAATGAGTCAGACCCGCACTGGGAGGAAACCTTGCTGGAGCAGATAGGTTTGCCTGCGGTACTCAAGGTACCCGATGGTGCGTTTTCCCTTGGCGTGGTTAAGGTCAAAGATATCGATAGTTTACGGGCGGAAGCTAAACGTATTTTCGAACACAGCACTCTAATCTTGGCGCAGGAATATTTGCCAACGCCGTTTGATTGGCGTATTGGCATACTAAATCGACAGCCAATATATGCTTGTCGCTACTATATGAGTCGTGGTCACTGGCAGATATATGAACATCACAAAGATGGCAAATTCAGCAGTGGAAGTTACGATGCCCAGGACCTTAAACGTGTACCGGCTCAGATAGTTGATACCGCATTGAAATCTGCCAATCTGATTGGCTCTGGTTTTTATGGAGTCGATCTAAAAGAAGTGGATGGTCAAGCATATGTAATTGAAATCAATGACAATCCTAGTATTGATCACGGCATTGAAGATCTGTTCTATGGCGATTTACTGTACGATCGGATTATGACCGAGTTCCTGCGCAGAATTCAGCTGCGCGGCTTGTAACTGACCCAGATACATAAAGGCGTCATTCGGCGCCTTTATGTGTTTTACTCGGCCAGTGCATAGCCGTTACGGCCGGCACTCTTTGCCCGGTAAAGCGCGGCATCTGTGTTATTGAACAATTGATCCTGGTTCAAATGGGGTTGCCAGGCACCAATTCCCATACTGCAAGTGACATTTTGCTGATTGAATAGTGTTTCAGTCTGCATATATTGCAATATCCGGTTCGCAATGCTGACCGCCGCGGAAACATCGCCTTCTACCAATATGGCAAATTCATCACCACCGAGGCGGAAGGGTTGGTCGCAGCGGCGAATGCTGCGGCGAATAATTTCTCCGAATCTGACCAGCGCCTTATCGCCATAATGGTGGCCCATCTGGTCGTTGAGCTGTTTAAAGTTATCCAGATCCAACAGCAACAGGCTTACCTGATTGCGACTGCGCTGTGCTCTCGCAAGTACGGTCCGAAATGCTTGGCCAAAGAAGTGGCGGTTACCTAACCCTGTTAATGCATCGAACATCGCCTGCGATGCCATCTGTTGATAGCGCACGGCGTTGTTTAAGGGTTGGGAGAGTAGCGGCTCCAATTGCTGTAGCACCAGCATTTCACCGATACTGAGCGGCATTTGTAGGTAATACTCCAGTTCAGCTTCTGCGTCACCGACGGGGACTTCATGCATCAGCTTGATACCTTTCAAGCGTCCCCAACGTAGTTCCAGTTCACCGAACTTACAGTAAATGCCACTAAGCGGCAGATACTGTAGTAGTTGTTTGCCATAGCAGGCAAAAACTGTCCGTGGATCGAGGCTACTGTGGAGTTTCTGCAGCAGTTGTAATGGATCGGGCTGGGCGGTGACATGACGTGTGTCATCGTGCCAAGATTCCAGTGAGTCGCGATGACCACCAATATTGCTGATATAGTCCAAATGGATTACTCCACTACTGCTGACAGGTAATTGAACTTGTATAAGCAAAGTTTGTGCCTTTTTTATCCGTTACCATTATTTCCCTGGCCTGAGTAGGTGCGCGGACTTATGAAATAAATGGCGTGTCAGAATTTTGACTTCGATAAGCCAATTTGACTGGCAGAAAACGGATCAGCCGAGATTAAAAAAGCGTTTAATGTCCTCCAGATTACTCATGGCATCTTTGTAACCTAAATCAATCAAAGCTCCGGTATAGGCTTTCTCAAACAGCAGGTAAGACACTATGCTGGTATCTGATTGGCTGTTGATACCAATTAACCCTAACAGCCGCCGAATGGCGAATGGCATTTCCATGTAATAGCGTTTAGCAATATCACTCAAATCTTCGCTGGGTTTGATCACTAAAGTATCAATATTGCGTAGGCTCAATAATTCGCGGCTGGTGGGCGGGATCAACGCTAACGTGCCATTAACGCGGGTAAGGCGCTCCATGTCACTGTTCAGGGTATCGGAGAAAATGGTATCCAACAGGTGACCAGCAATGGTGGCTGTCTTGGGATGGTATTCCAGATCCTTTGGTTGTTGCTTGTGCGGACTTTCTAGGTTTATCACCATGATGCGATCGGCACCAAGATGAATAGGGCAGGATAAAGGGGAGAGCTGATGTACGGAACCATCACCGTAATACCATTTACCTAGCCGAATCGACGGGAACACCATCGGAATTGCGGCACTCGCCATCAAATGTTCAGTATTCAGCCGAGTGCGCAAGCCGCTGCGCCGTGATCGTTGCCAGTTTTCTATTTCACTGCTGGCTTGAAAAAAACTCACGGATTGTGAGGTGTTATAACAGGAGGTATCAATACTGATGGCGGTGAGGTGACCGTTTTGGATATTACGGTCAATGCGTTCAAAGTTAATAAGCTCATTCAGCAAATCGCGCAGTGGTGAATTGTCCAGCAAACTGCCCGCATCCGTATTGGCGAGATCTGTCTGTATCCCTTTGAGCAACATCGCGCCTAAGTGTTGCAGTACTCCAGGAATAGCAGCCTTGTAAATGCGACTGGTATGCAGATGTCGCCAGATCCACTCCAGTTTTTTTACGCCTAAGTGGAAGCAGGACGCGTGTGTGGCCATGGCGGTACCGTTAATCGCACCTGCAGATGTCCCGCATATGACATTAAAAGGAATACCATGATTGCGGGGATATAGCTGTACTAGTGCTTTTAGTACACCGACCTGATAAGCGGCTCTGGCCCCACCACCGCCTAACATTAATGCACAGTTTTCCCTTACTGCCATTCCCCGTCACCTAATCGTCATCGCGCATTATTATGCTTTGTTTGCTTAACTATAGCGCTAAAGCATCTGGACAGGTGGACGGATGACATAAAAAAGCCAACCTTTTTAGTTGGTTGGCTTTTTTATGCTTTAACTCTGGTGTTGAGCCATAAAAGCTTTGATTTGCGCTAATACCCCTGGACTGTCCAGTTGCAGCTCTGCCAAAATTTCTTGTGGGCTACCATGCTTGATAAATTCATCAGGCAGACCTAACTGCAGCACTGGCTTACATAACTGTTTCCTCGCCAGATACTCCAGTACACCGCTGCCGGCACCGCCAATAATGGCGTTTTCCTCAAGGGTTACCAGTAGCTCATGTGTGGTAGCCAGTTGCGATAATAAGGCTTCATCCAACGGTTTAACAAAACGCATATCAGCAACCGTTGCATCTAACGTTTCTGCAACGTCCAGCGCGGTTGCTAGTGTGGTACCGAAGTTGATAATTGCCAGCTTCTTACCTTGGCGTTTCAGAACCCCTTTCCCAATTGCTAGGGCCGTCATTTGTTCCTCTTGATGAGCTCCAGTCGCACTGCCTCTGGGATAGCGTACGGCGGTGGGGCCATCTTGATAGCAATAGCCAGTGTAGAGCATCTGCCGACATTCATTTTCATCAGAGGGCGCCATGATAACCATGTTAGGAATACAGCGCAGGTAACTCATGTCAAAGGCGCCTTGGTGTGTTGGGCCATCGGCCCCGACTATACCACCACGATCGATAGCAAACAGTACCGGCAGTTTTTGCAGGGCAACATCATGGATTACTTGATCATAGGCACGTTGCAAAAAAGTGGAGTAAATCGCCACTACTGGCTTGTAGCCTTCACAGGCGAAGCCTGCACCCAAGGTCACAGCATGTTGTTCAGCAATTGCCGCATCAAAGTATTGCTCTGGGAACTTTTGGGAAAACTCCACCATGCCGGAACCTTCACGCATGGCCGGAGTAATGCCAACGACTTTGTCATCAAGGGCAGCAATATCACACAGCCATTTACCAAAAACTTCAGAGAAAGAGGGTAAACCTGCCTGCGCTGCAGGCTTGCGGAATTGGCTGGGATCAAATTTTGGCACTGCATGCCAACCGATAGGATCTTTCTCGGCCGGTTCATACCCCTTGCCTTTTTTGGTCATGATGTGCAGTAACTGCGGACCACTGAGATTACGCATATTGCGCAACGTTTCTACCAGTGCATTGACATCATGGCCATCAATGGGGCCGATGTAATTGAAACCGAGCTCTTCAAACAAAGTGCCAGGAACCATCATACCTTTCAGATGTTCTTCAGTACGCCGCGCCATCTCTTTGATGACGGGCATACCTTGCAGCACTTTTTTGCTACCTTCACGAATACTGGAGTAGAAGCGGCCAGACATTAATTGCGCCAGATGCTTGTTGAGTGCTCCTACGTTTTCCGAGATAGACATCTCGTTATCGTTGAGCACCACTAGCATATCTTTATGCAAATCACCGGCATGATTCATGGCTTCGAACACCATACCACCGGTCATGGCACCGTCGCCTATCACTGCCACTACCCGGCGGCCAGCTTGCTCTTTATCAGCCGCGATAGCCATTGCCAGTGTTGCTGAAATCGATGTGCTGGAATGGCCAACACTGAAGGTGTCATAGTCGCTTTCACCGCGCCAAGGAAATGGATGCAGGCCACCTTTCTGACGAATGGTGTGCATTTGATCCCGACGTCCTGTGAGGATTTTATGTGGATACGCCTGGTGACCGACATCCCACACCAACCGGTCAAACGGGGTGTTGTACACATAATGCAGTGCTACGGTCAACTCTACAGTACCCAGTCCAGAAGCAAAATGACCACTGGACTGCCCTACAGATTGCAGCAAAAAAGCCCTGAGTTCGTCGGCTAGTTGCGGCAACAAGGCCTGTGGCAACTGGCGCAACTCTTCGGGTGTATTGGCCTGTGCCAATACCGGAAATTGAGTGATATCCAGACTCATAGGGAGCTACTTTGTCTCTAGTTTTATACTCGCCGCTCAATAATATAGCGCGCGAATTCAGCAATTAGTCGGCTATTGTAGGGCAAATTGCCTATGGCCGATAGTGCCTCTTGCAGCAGTTTCTCGGCGGTGGCTTTTGCCCCTTCCAGTCCCAGTAATCTGGGGTAAGTGCTTTTATTGGCGCGAGTATCGGAGCCTTGAGGTTTGCCTAACTCTTCTGTGCTGCCGATGATATCCAGAATATCGTCCTGCACTTGAAATGCCAGGCCAATGGCATCGGCATAAATCATTAACTGGCGTTTTTCGGTATCGGCAATATCAGCGGCAATAACCGCTAACTCTACTGCACAACTGATGAGCGCCCCAGTTTTTAACCGATGCAACCGAGTCAACTCGGCAAGTGGTATCTCATGATCGGTTGCCGCCAGATCCAAGGCTTGACCGCCACACATACCAAGATAGCCAGAGGCTTTGGCTAGCACCTGCACCATCTGCAACTGCTGTGATGCGTTAAACCCTGAATCGTTTCGACTTATCAGCTCAAATGCCAGCGTTTGTAAAGCATCGCCGGCCAGAATCGCTGTCGCTTCATTAAAGGCAACGTGAACAGTAGGTTGACCTCGGCGCAATTCATCATTATCCATGGCGGGTAAATCGTCATGGATCAGTGAATAGGCATGAATGCACTCAATTGCTGCCGCGCAGTCATCAAGTTGTTCGGCTTTGAGCCCGAGCATTTCGCCCACTGAATATACTAAAAATGGCCGAACCCGTTTGCCTCCCAACAGTACACCATAGCGCATGGCAGCTTTTAATCGTGGTTCGTTTTCAGGAATGGCGTCGAAAATCGTGCTCAGATGCTGGTTGATCCGTTGCTGGCAGCGATTGATGGCTTCCGTTAGCAATTATTGTTCCTCGACATCAAATGGACTCAGCGGTGCCTGGGGATCATCCGCCAGCAGGATGGCAACTTTCTGTTGCGCCTGTTCCAGTTTACTTTGGCTGCCGCGTACCAGACTGATACCACGTTCAAACTGTTTCAGCGCATCATCCAGAGACACATCACCCTGTTCCAGTTCGGTTACTATTTGCTCTAACTCGGTCAAGGACTCTTCAAAGCTGAGGTTTTCAGGTTTTTTAGCCACGTTGGTTTCCTTGGATTTACACTGCGACAGAGTATACCAGCTATCTGAATCGGGAATCGAGGCTGGGCAGCAAGGGGTTCGGAGCAGGACTGGCGGCAACTGTGTTGGTGCACACGTTATAGCAGCAACCGAAATGGGTCAAATGCAGGCGTTGGTTATTTGCTCAAAAGCACGCTTTGCCATAAAAATATTTTCTTCCGGGGTTAAAATCCCTCTAAACTTGCCTAAGTTTGATCCGATAAACCAAAATAGAAGCCGTTGAAAAGTGTAACATTCCCTTTCTAGGGGAGTATTCTGGCAAAGCCGTGGCCAGTTTCCCGGAAAAAGCATCATCCCGGTGGATGACGCGACTATAGAAAATCGAGGAGCAAGAGTGGATTTAGCAACCCTGATAGGCATTGTTGGCGCGTTTGGTGTGATGTTCTGGGCCATGATCAGTGCCGGCGGCATCTCTATCTACGTTGACGTTCCTTCGGTATTGATTGTTTTCGTGGGCTCCATCTTTGTGGTGATGATGAAGTTCAACTTAAAACAATACTTGGGCGCCATGAAAATTGCTGCCAAAGCCTTTATGTTCAAACTCGATAATCCAGAAGATCTCATAGAACAGTCGGTGACGATGGCGGATGCTGCCCGTAAAGGGGGGTTTCTGGCACTGGAAGAAGCGCAGATTTCTAACTCCTTTATGCAAAAAGCAGTGGATATGCTGGTGGATGGTCACGATGGCGACGTCGTGCGTGAGGCGCTGGAAAAAGACATTGTACTCACCGAAGAACGGCATAAATCAGGCATCGCAATTTTCAAAGCTTTTGGGGATGTCGGACCCGCTATGGGAATGATTGGAACACTCGTTGGCCTAGTGGCGATGCTGTCTAACATGGATGACCCTAAGTCGATTGGCCCGGCAATGGCGGTGGCGTTGTTAACCACCCTTTATGGGTCACTGCTGGCAAACTTGGTGGCGTTACCCATTGCCGACAAACTGGCATTGCGCATGAACGAAGAGATGCTCAACCGTAATCTGATTATGGATGCGGTGCTGGCGATACAGGATGGCCAAAACCCGCGTGTTATCGAGAGCTTTCTGAAAAACTATCTAGCTGAGAAAAAACGCAAGATAGACACAACTGGCGGGGAATAACTGATGGCCAAGCCAAAGTGTCCTGATTGCCCACCACCAGCCCCGCCGTGGTTAGCTACGTTTTCGGATCTGATGTCACTGCTGATGTGCTTCTTCGTATTGCTGCTGTCTTTTTCTGAGATGGACGTGCTTAAGTTCAAGCAGATTGCCGGTTCGATGAAATACGCGTTCGGGGTGCAAAATAAAGTGGAAGTGAAAGATATTCCGAAAGGAACATCGGTCATTGCTTTAGAATTCCGCCCCGGTCGTCCTGATCCGTCACCCATTGAAGTCATTAACCAACAAACCAATGAGATGACTCAGCCAACACTGACCTTCCAAGCGGGCGATGATGAGAGCGCTGGTGGGGTTCAGCAGCAAAAGGGAGAACAGCGCGGCGGGGAATCTTCTGCCACCGCTCAGGAGCAAGCGGAAGATAAGCGCACTCAGAAAAATGATGCGGCGCAGCAGCAGATCAATGAGCAAGTCAAGAAAATGGCGGAGAAGCTCGATAAAGAGATTGTGGATGGTGCTATCGAAATTGAATCACTGGGTCAGCAAATTATCATTCGTATTCGAGAAAAAGGCTCTTTTGCCTCGGGGTCAGGGTTCCTGCAACCACAATTTAAACCGGTGATCCGGGCGATTGGTGAACTGCTGAAGGATGTGCCCGGCATTGTGACCGTTTCCGGTAACACCGACGATATGCAGATCAGCAATGAGCTATATCAGTCGAACTGGGATCTGTCAGCGCAACGGGCGTTAGCCGTAGCGCACGAGCTGATTAGGGTAAAGGGTTTCGACCCCGAACGGATGAAAGTCGTGGGGCTGGCTGATACTAACCCACTGGTGCCCAATGACTCGGTTGAGCATCGTGCCCGTAATCGCAGGGTCGAGATAGCAATAGAGCAGGGCAAAGCCAAACAGTCAGATGAACTTCAGGTCACACCGAATCGCTGATCTGCCACGCACAGTTAACCCTACAAACCGGCATAATGGCCGGTTTGTGTTTTTAACATCCTTACTGTGACTGCCTCCGGCACTTTGCTATAATCCCGCGATTGCTTTTTTGACCACGTTTTATGCTGCGGAAAATCCATGAAGTTTATCGTTAAGCTGTACCCCGAAATCATGATGAAGAGCAAGCCTGTGCGATTGCGCTTCACCAAAATGCTGGAATCCAATATCCGGAATGTCCTAAAGAAAGTTGATGAAAGCGTCACTGTGGTAAAACAGTGGGATCGCATCATGGTGGGAGTACCACAAGATAAACCGGAATTGCTGGACCCTATCGGTGACCGTTTGACCTGTATTCCCGGGATTGCCACGGTGGCGCGGGTGAATGAATATGGGTTCGAGACAGTGCACGATATTTACCTGCACACGCTGAAAGCATTTGGCGATGAGCTAGCGGGAAAGACTTTTTGTGTGCGGGTTAAACGTAGCGGCCACCATGATTTCACCTCTATTGATGTGGAGAAATACGTGGGTGGTGGTCTGAATCAACATACCGAAGCTGCTGGCGTAAAACTGAAAAATCCTGACATTACAGTGAATCTCGAAATCAATAACGACAAGCTGTATTTGGTGGAGAAAAAGGTGCCGGGTCTCGGTGGCTTCCCGATGGCCACTCAGGAGGATGTACTGTCACTGATTTCCGGTGGGTTTGATTCCGGGGTTTCTAGTTTTCAGTTCATCAAAAAAGGTGCCCGTACTCACTACTGTTTCTTCAACCTTGGTGGTGCCCAACACGAGATAGGCGTTAAACAGGTGGCCTATCATTTATGGAAAACTTATGGTGAATCCCATAAGGTAAAATTTGTCACCATCCCATTTGAGTCGGTGGTTGCAGAAATTCTGGAGCGTATCGACCATGGCTTAATGGGCGTTATCCTTAAGCGTTGTATGATGCGTGCGGCGAGTCGGGTTGCGGAGCGCATGGGTGTTCAAGCTTTGGTGACAGGGGAGAGCCTGGGACAGGTGTCGAGCCAGACGTTGACTAATCTTAACGTAATAGATCGTTGTACCGATACCTTGATTTTACGCCCGCTGATCACTATGGATAAGCAAGATATCATCAATGAAAGCCGCAAAATTGGTACCGAGGACTTTGCCAAGTCAATGCCGGAGTACTGTGGGGTGATCTCTCAGCGTCCTACGGTTAAAGCGGTATTAGCGAAAGTGGAAGCCGAAGAACTGAAGTTTTCGCCAGATCTGCTGGATAAAGTGCTGGAGGCTGCCGAAGTTATTGATATCCGGGAGATACCAAAAGCTATGGATACCAAAGTCACCGAAACAGAAACCGTTTCCAGCGTCGCTGCAGAACAGGTGGTACTGGATATTCGTGCGCCAGAAGAAGAGGAACGCCGTCCGCTACAAGTGGCCGGGGCTGAAGTGCAACACATTCCGTTCTTTAAGCTGTCCAGCGCTTTTGCTGAACTCGATAGCAGTAAAACCTATTTGCTGTACTGTGAGCGCGGCGTGATGAGCAAACTGCAGGCGCTGTATCTGCTGGAACAAGGCTATCAAAATGTGAAGGTCTATCGCCCTTAAGCGTTGTTTGATGGCCGCATCCACGGATGTGGCCCGTTATAATTTCCCACCATAATTAACCGCTTATACTCAGTTGCGGTGTCTATATAGCACCGCACTATCTTTGTGCAGCTTACCGTTTGATACCGCTTACTGCTTGTTTTGGGGCGGATAAATTCCCAGATAAGTCGTTTACTCGCATGAATGCTGGCTGCGTTTGTTTTGCAGATATTGGCTAACAAAGTCGCCGAAATTCCGGGCGGTAGGTGATAGATAACGATTTTCCATCCACGACAACAGAATACTGCGTTTGAGGTGGGGACAGCTGATCGGTAGTTTCACCAGTTGCTGACTATTGCCAACATCCCACCATAGCCTTGGCAGAATTGCGACTCCCGCCCCGGCGCGTACTAAATCAGCAATAACCGCGGTATCGAAACTTTCAAAGACAACATTGGCGCGAAAGCCTGCTTGCCGACAGAAGTTATCCGTGATTTCCCGAAAACCGTCTTCCCGCGGATAGCTGAGGAACTTTTCTTGGGCGACTTCACTAAGCGCCACTTGTTGCCGTTTGGCCAGTGGATGATCCGTGCGTACGGCTAAGAATAGCTCTTCGGTAAACAGTTCTCGCTCTGCAACAGTGTTGTTACCTGACAGTTGTGTAATCGGCAGGGAGGTAATACACAGATCAAACACGCCATCGCGCAGTTGCCGCGCGATTTCATAGCGGCCAGCTACCTGAAATAGTTTGAATTTCACATTTGTATACTGTGATAGGTAGTCGACAAAAATGTTGGGCAGAATTTGTGAGGTGGTCACCCCTACAGTGACATGCCCCGCATTGTTGCTTGCCATATCGGTTAACTGCTGTTTGGCCTGTTCTAACTCACTAAATACCCGTTTGCTGCGCTCCAACAATACTTTGCCAAAGGCATTTAATTGCAGTCGTCGTCCTTGGCGATCAAACAAGGCAACCCCCAACTCTTGTTCCAAATTCGCCAATGTTTTACTAAGTGCAGGTTGTGCTACATGCAGGCGTTCGGCGGCGCGGGTCATATTGCCAATATCGGCAATGGCTAAAAATGATCTTAATTGGGTTAATGTCATTTAAATAACCAAAAGTATATCAATATATCTAAAAATATATATTTTTAATTATTAAATATCAATGATATAACTCCTCGCGTTACCTTCTTTTAGCACTTTCAAGGCTATCCCTTCGATAACAAATACAGCAAAGCTTGCCTTTTGCTGGCGGCGGCGTGTTGCCTTGAGAACAACAATCTTGGAAATAATTATGTTAGGAACACGAATTTTAGTGGCATATGACGGCGCAGAACTTTCTGCTAAAGCGCTGGATATCGCCTTGCAGCAGTTACGGGAAAATCCGCAAATCAGTGTTGACGTAGTATTTGTGGAAGAAGTGGCGCCGTTACGCACCGGGGTTGAAGTGGTTGATGAAGATATACAATGTCAACGCGATGCTATTTTCAACCAACTACGCGATAAAGTCGCCACGGTGGAAATGGTAAAACTACATCGTTTGCGTGGGCAAAATGTCTCCTACGTGCTGCTGCGTTTTGCCGAAGAACACAACTGCAATCTTATCGTTCTTGGCAGCCGCGGCCTTACCGGGATCCGCGAATTCCTAGGCAGTGTCAGCCATGCGGTTGTGCAGCATTCTTTAGTCCCGGTACTGATCATCAAATAATCCTCTATTCTCTTCGAAATCACTTAATAAATATGACTACGACCAAAAGTGTCCTATGGACAAAAAACTATCTTATCGATTGCATTATCTGTTTTTTAATTAATTTGGCCTACTACCTGACAATGGTGGTAATTACTGACTACACCCTACACACATTGCATGCTTCGTTAAGTGTGGCGGGGTTGGCTTGTGGCATTATTATCTTGGGGGCTTTAGCGGCTAGGCTGTTTGTCGGGCGATCCATTGAGCGTATTGGCACTAAGCTGTGTTTATATGTTGGGTTGCTCGTATTTTTACTGTCGGCGATTGCTAACCTATGGACACAAAATATTGTGTTGCTATGCCTGGTGCGATTTATTCAAGGTGTGGGTTTCGGGGCGGCGTCTACCGCCACTGCCACCATCATGGCGCAGATGGTGCCCAGTGAACGCCGTGGCGAAGGCACCAGCTACTTTTCGATGTTTGTTACTTTAGCTACCGCTATTGGTCCATTCGCTGGTTTGTACGCATACCGTGATGGAGACTTGAGTGTTAATCTGATGTTGTCGTCAGTATTACTGCTGATTGGTTGCGTGCTGACCTTTATGCTGGTTCCCCCTAAAAGTGTGCTGCCAGCAACTGCCGCAGCAACTAAAAAACGGGGATTTTCACTCTCATCTTTCTTTGCTGTGGAAGCACTACCGCTGTCAGCTATCACCTTTTTTGTCTCTATCGGTTTTGCGTCATTGCTGAGTTTTATTTCACCTTATACCTCGAGTAAGGGCTTGGAAACCGGCGGTAAATTCTTCTTCATTATGTATGCTATTTTTACGCTGCTTAGTCGCCCCCTTACGGGTAAATTGTTTGACCGTAAGGGCGATAATATTGTCATGGTGCCATCATTTGTGCTTTTTGCGGCGGGATTATGTTTGTTGGGACTCTCTGACAGTAATATCGCAGTGTTGGCATCCGGTGCCTTGATTGGCATGGGCTTTGGTACCTTTATGTCTTGTTCTCAAGCAATAGTGATTAAACTGTCACCTGCAGACAGCATCGGCAAAGCCAATTCAACCTTTTTCATTTTTATGGATCTTGGTGTGGGATTAGGGCCATTGCTCTTGGGTAAAGTGATCCCGCTGCTGCAGTTTTCCGGTATGTATGAATTGTTAGCGGTAGTCATGTTGATGTGCTTGGTGTCGTACCATTTTCTGCATGGCCGCTATGTTAGCGCACATCAAAAAAATCAACTGGCGTTACAGCAACATCTGAACAATTAACCTAGCGCGCATAATATTACGCAAATTGCCCTGAGTTTCGGTGATGGTGTACCTGCCAATACTCGGGGCTTTTTATGAATATGTGATGCCACATGCGTTTGGTGGCCCAATCGATATCCCCAATACCTCATGCCAGCCAAAGTTGGCATTAACGTTTATTTTTGCAACATTGGTGCAAACCAATCATTTTGCCGCCGTTGTGGCAAAAAGCCGCTATTGCTAGCAGATTTAACCTGTGCCATATAAAACTGCTGGCGCTTTTACATGATTAAATGTAACAATACGGATTAGAAAAACTAATTATAAAATTGGAATGGATGCTCATGTCTAAGCGACTTCCTCCGCTCAATGCGGTAAAAGCGTTTGAAGCGGCTGCTCGCCACCTCAGTTTTACCCGAGCCGCAGAAGAGCTGTTTGTGACACAAGCGGCGGTTAGTCATCAGATCAAAGCGCTGGAAGACTTTCTCGGCTTGAAACTTTTTCGGCGTAAGAACCGTTCGCTGCTGCTGACCGAAGAGGGGCAGAGTTATTTTCTTGAAATAAAAGATATTTTTGGACAGCTAGCCGATGCGACTGACCGGCTGCTGGCCCGTAGTGCCATCGGTTCGCTTACCGTTAGCATGCCTCCTAGTTTCGCTATTCAGTGGCTGGTGCCGCGTTTAGCCAAATTCAGCGAGAAGAATCCTGACATTGATGTGCGTATCAAAGCGGTTGACAGTTCTACCGACTCGCTGTCGGATGATGTTGATGTCGCTATTTATTACGGCCAGGGTAACTGGCCTGGTTTGCGGGCCGATAAGCTGCGTAATGAAGTATTAATTCCTGTGTGTTCACCTCTATTGTTGAAAGGTCCCAAGCCGCTGGAAAAACCGGCTGATCTCAAGTTTCATACCTTGCTGCATGATATGAGCCGTCATGACTGGCAGGCATGGTTTCGCCAATGCGGTGTCACCGATATCAATGTTAATCAGGGGCCGATATTCAGTCATTCCTCGTTAGTGTTGCAAGCGGCGGCTCACGGTCAAGGGGTGGCGCTGGGATATAGCGTACTAGCGCGCCCTGATATTCTCGCTGGACGGCTGGTTTGTCCGTTTCAGGAAGTCCTCGTCAGCAAAGATGCCTATTATCTGGTGTGTCAGCAAAAACATGCGGAGTTAGGCAAGATTGTGGCCTTCCGCGAATGGATGCTGGACATGTTTGCTGAGGAATCCCGTAGTGAGTTGTTACCCGGATAACTGGTGCGTTGATAAAAGCCGCATTGCGAGTAACACCTTGGTGTTGTTTGCCCATGGTGCTGGTGCCAACATGCAGCATGCGTTTATGGCGACCATTGCCCAAGGGATGGCTGTTGGCGGCGTTGATGTTGTGCGTTTTAACTTTCCTTATATGCAACAACGGCAACAGCATGGCACTCGCCGTCCGCCGAATCGCGCGCCAGAATTGCTAGCAGACTTTCAGCAGCAACTGCAACTGGCAATCGAACTATTGCAACCTGCTCACATCATACTGATGGGAAAGTCGATGGGCGGCCGCATCGCTACCATGCTGGCTGCAGATATTTTGCCCGAAATCGTCCGAGGTATTATCTGTCTTGGCTACCCGTTTCTACCCAAAGGAAAGACTGCGCCGCGATTGGCTGCACTGCAGGCTTGTCGTTTGCCAGTGATGATTTACCAAGGTGAACGCGACAGCTTTGGTGATCGGCGGCAACTGCAACAGTGGTCTCTCCCGGCATCGGTGCAACTGCAATGGGTTAGCGATGGCGACCACAGTTTTCAGCCAAGGAAAAGTGCTAGCGTGACGCTTGAAGAAAATTTTACTTCAGTGATCAGTAGATCACTGTCATATATCAGGAGTTTGGTATGAAAAAAGGCCTGTTTATGTTGGCCGCTATCAGTGGTTTTCTAGCAGTGGCACTGGGGGCTTTTGCCGCACACGGCTTGAAAGCGGTCACTACCCCAGAATTGATAAAAATTTTTGACGTGGGGGTTGAGTATCAGTTTTACCATACCTTTGCGCTCATTGCCGTAGCGTTGGCCGGGCATTGGGTTAAATCCCCTTTGCTGAACTGGGCGGCGTGGCTGTTTATCGCTGGTATCATTCTGTTCTCCGGTTCGCTTTATTTGTACGCCTTTTCCGGCGTGAAGATGCTGGGGATGATCACGCCGTTTGGTGGTTTCTGTTTCTTACTTGGGTGGGCTCTGTTGGCCTCCTCTATGTGGCGTCATCGTAGCGACGATCTGTAACGCCAAGTTCTGGTATACTTGGCGCCTTTGCTGAAAGGCTGGTTACAGGATTATCAATGAACAATCTGTTTTTGTTCTGTCGTGCGGGTTATGAGAAAGAGTGTGCTGCAGAAATTCAGGATCGTGCTGCTGAAATAGGCGTTGCCGGATTTGTAAAAGCAGCGGCAAATGATGCTTATGTGGTATTCCAGTGTTTTACTGAAGGTGATGCCGATCGATTGGCGCGTGAGCTGCCGCTAGATACCTTGATTTTTGCCCGGCAGATGTTTGTTTGCAGCGAGCTGTTAAGTGATTTACCCGTTGATGATCGGGTTACACCACTGATTAATGCCTTGTCTTCTCTGGAAAACGGCGGCGAGCTGCGGGTCGAAACTCCCGATACCAATGAAGCCAAGGAATTGCTAACTTTTTGCCGCAAATTTACGGTGCCGTTGCGGGCGGCACTGAAGCAGCATGGGGTGTTACTGGCGAATGAGAATGCGCGGCGTCCTATTGTGCATGTGTGCTTTCTGGGCGGTACTAAAGCCTATGCCGGTTATTCTTACAGTAACAACAGCTCACCATTTTTTATGGGCATTCCGCGGCTGAAGTTTCCATCAGCAGCACCGAGTCGCTCCACCCTTAAGCTGGATGAAGCCTTTAATCACTTTATCGCGCCACACGAGCAGGAAACTCGCTTACACAGTGGCATGAATGCGGTAGATCTGGGGGCTTGTCCCGGCGGTTGGACTTATCAACTCGTACGCCGTGGCATGTTCGTGGCGGCGGTAGACAATGGCCCAATGGCCGATAGCTTGATGCAAAGCGGACAGGTGACGCATTATCGGGAAGATGGGTTTCGCTTTGAACCTAAGCGCAAAAATATTTACTGGTTGGTGTGCGATATGGTGGAAAAACCATCCCGAGTTGCCGAATTGATAGAGCAATGGGCCATCAATGGCTGGTTTCATGAAGCTATTTTCAACCTGAAATTGCCCATGAAAAGCCGCTATAAAGAAGTGACCACCATTCTTAGGCGGATGGCGGATGTCCTGCAGCAGAATGGTTTGCACCAATTTCAGTTACGTTGTAAACACCTTTACCATGATCGCGATGAAGTGACGGTACATCTGTGTTTACGTCCAGGCAGCCATCTTTGAGATTTCTGCAGCAGGCGGGCTAACGGTAATGCCACTCCTGCTGCAAGTACTCTAACTGGTTGGCCGGTGCTAGATTCTTGAGTACGGCCTGTGGCAACGGATATTGCTGGCAGATCCATTCCAGATTGCAATCGACAAACCCTAGAAATTCGCGGGTGACCATCAACGCATAGACAGCTTCTGTGAGTTGCTGGATATGCCACTCCTCGATATGACGGCGGAATTGACTGGTTTTATCCGCCTCGTAAGCCTCTAACGCTGCTTTTAAACGGCGACCTGCTTTGCCCAGTGCGGTTGATTGCTCCTTGGCAATTTCCTTTTCAAGCACCGTTTGTTTGCTGCCTCTAAGATTGGCAAGACTGGCTTTAAACACGTTGCCCTCCAGCATTAATATCTGCTGTATTTATCTTGAGCGTCTATGCCTGCGAGATCAAGTTGCTGGCGATATTCCATAAAAAAGGGACCTGATGGTCCCTTCTTAAATGTTGTTTGAGTCTTACAGGCGATCCAGCACCGCTTGAGTAAAGTCGGTGGTGCCGTGGCTACCGCCTAAATCGTGAGTAGTTCGGTCACCTTCGGCAATCACTGCGGCAACGGCATTGCGGATTTTGGCGGCTTTATCTGACATTCCCAAATATTCTAACATCTGCACCGATGCTAGGATCACTGAGGTTGGGTTTGCCAGATTCTTACCAGCAATATCTGGGGCACTCCCGTGTACCGCTTCAAAAATAGCCGCATTTTTACCAATATTGGCACCAGGAGCCATCCCTAATCCACCCACCAAGCCTGCACACAGGTCCGACAGAATGTCACCAAACAGGTTGGTGGTGACAATGACATCGAAGTTTTCTGGATTCATCACCAGCTTCATACAGGTGGCATCCACAATCATCTCTTCTGTGACGATATCTGGATAACGCTGGCTGACTTCGCGGGCGGTTTTTAAAAACAGGCCAGATGTGGATTTCATGATATTGGCTTTATGCACAATCGTCACTTTTTTGCGGCCTTCTTTGCGTGCCAATTCATAAGCAAAAGTGGTGATCTGTTCAGCACCCTGACGGGTAATAATACTGGTCGCTTCGGCCGTGCTGCCATCTTCAGAGACTTTCTGGCCGTAACCGGAGTACATCCCTTCGGTATTTTCACGCACGGTAATGATATCGATATTCTGATAACGCGCCTTTGTGCCTTTGAATGAAAGGACGGGACGCACATTAGCATAGAGGCTGAATTTCTTACGCAGGGTGACGTTGATGGAGGTGAAACCTTCGCCGACAGGCGTGGTTAACGGGCCTTTGAGGGTGATGCGGTTTTTTTCGATAAGATCTAAAGTTCGCTGTGGTAACAACTCACCTTGTTTTTCCAGTGCCGTTAAACCTGCATCGGCAAATTCATACTCAAAATTACATCCCGCTTTATCTAAAATCTGTAGTGCTGATTCAATAATACTTGGACCGATCCCGTCGCCGGGGATCACGGTAATGGTTCTTTTTGACATGGAGAATCCTTCCACGGGTTAGCATTTAGGCGAATAAACAACCGTGTGGTGAACACGGTTAGTGTCAGAAAATTATGTGATATAGATCTCCTTTATTCTAAACACTTTTAAACACTTTTCACAGGAAATTAGTGAGCAAACCTAGGCCTTTTTATGTAGGCTAAACATTACAAAATTTTCACAAGGCGATATCTCATGAGTGGACACCATTGAGACCTGTTGCCATTTCAAGAATGAGGATTACCTTGAAGTTTTCGACTCTTGCTTCGTTGCTGCTGGTAGCAATGCTACCGGGAGCCCTACAGGCGCAACCCCAAAAGACACTTTCGCTGGAAAATATTATGCATTTCCAGTCGATTACTGAACAAGTGCTAGACCCGCAGGGCCAGGTTTTGGCCTACAGTACGGCGCCTGATCGCGGCGATAGTCAGGGCTTTGTAAAGCGTTTGAGTGACGGGCAGCAGTTTAGCGCGGCGGGTGGCTCAGATCCTATCATCAGTCATGATGGTCGTTTCACCCTGTTTACTGTCAAGCCAGCATTGCTTGCCGTGGAAAAATCCACCGCCAAAGCGCGTAAGAAGCTGAAGTCGGGTGTGTTACTACTGGATAATCAAACTGGCGCCGTGCAGCACTTTGAGCGGGTAAAAGCGCAGGTGTTTTCTGAGGACGGCAAGTTTCTGGCATTGTGGTTTGATAAAGACGAGGCTAAAGACGATAAGGCCGACCAACATAGTGACAATACGGCGGAAACTGCCGGCACAAAAGTCAGCAAGAAAACGGCGAAGGAAGACGCTGGCAGTCCGTTTACAGTCGTGAATCTGACCACTGGCAAGTCGCAGCATTTTGCAGATATTACCGATTGGACATTCTCATATGACAGTCGTTACCTGACGTTGGCACAGAATGACACTGCCAATGAGTTGCATAAATTAATATTGCTGCGATTGGACAGTTTCAAACAGGCGGAGCTAGTCGACAACAAATCTGAGCAGGTTGGCGCAGTGGCACTTAGCCGTGACGCCTCGCATTTGGCATACACCGCCGGAAATGCGGCGATAGTGGCCGCTGAGCGCCCGTACCGTTTAGCGCTTTATAGTCTGGAAACCGGAAAATTTTCAGCAATTCAGAATGCTGAAAAAAGCGCCGATGGCTGGTGGTTGAATCACTACAGTAAACTGAATTTCTCAGCGGATGGTCAGCGGTTGTTTTTCGGACGAGTGCCGCAGATCAGCCAGCAGTTTCATGTGCCTAAGGTAACTCAGGAAGCGGATCTTTACAGTGAGCAGGTCATTACGGGGCAGCGTGGCTTGAATATATGGCATGGTGATGATCCGCTGATTAAGCCCAATGAAATCAAACTATACGCTAAAGAGCAGCAGCGGACATATCTGGCGGTGTTGCACTTATCATCGGGCAGTGTGGTGCAGTTAGCTGATACTCAGGTGCCGGATGTGCAACTGACGGAGCATAAGCGTTTCTTGCTCGCGAGCTCAGACATTCCCTATCGCAAAATGATTACCTGGGCCGGTTTCTTCCGAGATTTCTATCTGGTGGATATCAATACCGGCCATAAGACCCAGGTACTGGCGCAACAGCCGAGCGACAGTGAGCCGACTTATTCGCCCTCCGGTAAATATCTGGCGTGGTATCAGCGTGGGCAAATTTATCTGTATGACATTGCCGATGGCCGGAAATCACTGTTGAGTGGCAATATTAAAACGCCGTTTGCGAATGAAGATCATGACTATCCTTCGGCGGCCCCCGGTTACGGTTTCGGCCCTTGGTTGGCCGATGACTCGGCGATTTTGGTGTATGACAAATATGATATCTGGCAATTTGATACCACCAGCCACCACGGCTTCATGTTGACGGCCGGGGAGGGGCGCAAGCAGCGACGGAGTTTTCGCATTGAAGCACTGGCACAGCCTGATGCCGCATTCTTACCCACGGTAACAGATGGTGAGTCAGTGTTGTTGCAAGGATACAGTGAGCGGACAAAAGCCGACGCTTTTTACCGGGCAGAAATCGGTAAGGCCGGTGTAAAAGTACTATTGGACGCGCCAGTAAAGCTCGAGGTATTAGCGCGAGCTAATAATACGAATACCTTCGTTTTCAGCCAACAGCGTTATGATTTGTACCCCGATCTTTATACGGCGGAAGTGCTGCATCCCGAGCGTGCTAAACAACAGACCACACTGGATAAGCAACGGCAACAACTGCCTTGGGGTAAGGCGGAACTGGTGCATTGGCGAGATGGTGATGGCCGGGAGATGGACGGCGTGGTGATAAAACCACCCCATTATCAGCCTGGCAAACGCTATCCGGTGCTGGTTTATTACTATCGTTTTATGAGTGACCGACTGTTTGCATTCCCGGATATGAAGATCAATCACCGCCCCAATTTTGCTTGGTATGCGGCAGATGATTACGTGATATTTCTGCCGGATATCCGTTTTGAGGTGGGTTATCCCGGTATTAGCTCGGTAAAAGCATTGACTGCAGGAGTACAAAAGCTGATTGAACTGGGCATTGCTGATCCTGATGCTATCGGTTTACAAGGGCATTCCTGGAGCGGTTACCAGACAGCATTTGATATTACCCAGACCAATATCTTTAAAGCTGCCGTTGCCGGGGCACCGGTGAGCAACATGACCAGTGCTTACAGTGGTATCCGTCTGGGGACTGGGTTGGCGCGTCAGTTCCAGTATGAAACTGGGCAAAGCCGTATCGGCGAGAGTCTGATGCAGGCACCACAAAAGTATATCGAAAATTCGCCGGTATTTTACGTTGAACGCATTCATACGCCGTTGCTGATCATGTTTGGTGATCGTGACGATGCGGTACCGTGGGAGCAGGGCATTGAACTCTATATGGCGATGCGGCGAGCTGGTAAGGATGTGATTATGTTGCAATATGAGGACGAGCCACATCATCTGAAAAAGTATCCCAATAAGCTGGATTACACGATCAGAATGAAACAGTTCTTTGATCACTACTTAAAAGGCCGTCAAGCACCGCCGTGGATGATCTCTGGAGAAGCTTACCGCGAGCCAGTATCAGAGGATTAAGGTGAGATGAGTAAAGGGGCGCGATTGGCCCCTTTTTGCTGGTTTGGCTATAACGCGTAAGACTAGTGGCTGTCTACTGGCTTAGTCGCCGTTGCGGCAGTATCCCTGACGGGTTGAGGTTCGGTGTCTGTCACTTGCTGCAGATATTGCTGATAGGTGTCATCGCCCCAAGCGATGAGTTGATCATTGCGAAATAGCAGCGGCGTACATTCATCTTTGGTGGTGACGCCATCGGACTTTGTCTGATGGGTGCGATAAAACAAAACGTTTAGCGTTTGTCCCTGGCTGAGCTTGGCTTCACTAAAATCGGGATGACCGAGCATTTCCACTACGCTTTCCCCGCTCTGTCCGAGTTTAAGCTCTGTCAGCTTCCCTTGATTATATGCTTGGCGATCTTCCCAACTCATATCTTCCGGGTTGGGTTTGTAGACTAAGACCACCACTGCCACAAAAGCGATATAAGCCAGAAACAAGGTGCCGATGACCACCGGGATTTTGCTTTTCATTTGCCTTCCTTAAATGCTTTTACATAACAGCTTTATCATCAAACACCGCAAGTTCTCACAAGTAACTCGTCGATTTGTAAGTCATTATTTATCGCAACTGCTATTGTGGCTGCCAGCGATAATCACTGAGATTGATGTGTAAATCCAAATCTGTGCGCAGCTTGGCTAGGCGATAACTGAGCCGTGCCATTTCGTAACCGTTGCGCAGTTTCTCAGCTTGCTTGCTACCCAGTTTATCAAGTGCATTATAGATGTTGGCCAGCGAACGGAAACTTTTCAACAATTCCGCAGCAGATTTCGGCCCGATCCCCGGGATCCCTGGAATACGATTGCCACTGTCACCACTAAGCGCCATAAAATCCAGCAACTGGCGGCGGTTGATCCCAAGTTTTTGCTCTATTGCTGCGATATCCAGCCAGGCATTACTGAAATGATCCCACTGTTGCAACCCTTTAAACTGTAGCTGGCTGAAGCCTTTATCGGTTGAGACAATCACGGCTTCGCCGCCATGCTGACAGATTTTACTGGCAAGCGTGGCTATCACGTCATCGGCTTCCGATGCAGCGTTGACGGATGCCATGCCTTCGGCGGCCAATAGTTGCTTTAATTGTGGCATGTAGTCAGCAAGCAGTTGCGGCATGGGTTTGCGGCCTTTCTTGTAATCTGGATACAACTGTTTACGCCAGGATTCTTGGTCACCATCCCAGACAATGGCCAGATGAGTAGGTTGGTGATGCAGGCATAATTTGCGACAGGCACTGATACTGCGTTGTGCCAGCCCGGCCAGATCCTGTTCATCTGGTTGCGCCGCATACAAGCGGCGCACTAGATTCATACCGTCAATGATCAACAATCGATTCATTGACAAACCCGATAACAGGGAACATAGGTACTGCCGGGTAACTTCATTCTGCCTTGCCTTACAAAGGCGTTGAGCAACTTGTCTATCATCGACATCAGCTTAGCATCGCCACTGAGGGAAAACGGGCCATGTTGTTCAATGTTGAGAATGGTGTCCTTTTTGACATTACCGGCCACAATGCCAGAAAAAGCCTTACGCAGGTTGGCCGCCAGCCGGGCTTTATCTTGCTGGAAATGCAGGTCGAGGTTTTCCATCGCTTCATGGGTGGGGACAAAGGGCAGTTGAAAGTCTGCGTCGATTTTCAGACCCCATTGATACTGATAAGCATCACCGGTGAGCTTGCGATGGGCTTTGACCTTCTCCATCCCCAAACGCATTACCCGTGCGGTTTCCTCTGGATCATCAATAATGATGCGGTAACGACTTTGTGCTTCCTGTCCAAGCGAGGCACCGATAAAGGCATCAAGCTCAGCAAAATATTCGGCACTGCCTGCTGGGCCTGTCAGCACCAGTGGAAACGGAATATCCTTGTTTTGCTCATTTAGCAGAATACCCAGCAGATACAGCAGCTCTTCCGCTGTACCCGGGCCTCCTGGGAAGATAACGATGCCGTGCCCCATGCGCACAAAGGCTTCCAGCCGTTTTTCGATATCCGGCATAATCACCAGTTCATTAACAATCTGGTTTGGCGGCTCAGCCGCAATGATCCCAGGTTCAGTGAGCCCAATATAACGCGCATCATGGATACGCTGTTTTGCATGACCGATAGCCGCACCTTTCATTGGCCCTTTCATGGCACCTGGACCACAGCCAGTGCAGATGTCCAGCTTGCGCAGCCCCAACTGATAACCAACTTCTTTGGTGTATTTGTATTCGTATTCACTGATGCTGTGCCCACCCCAACACACCACCACGTTAGGTTCTTGCATGGGCGAAATTACCCGCGCATTGCGCAGAATGTCAAAGACCACATTAGTGATATGGTTGGGATTATTGAAATCCAAATGAGTCACATGGCTGTATTTGTTGCTGACATAAATGATATCGCGCAGTACCGCAAACAGGTGTTCCTGAATGCCGACGATAATCTGGTCATCAACAAACGCGCAGGCGGGGGGGTTATGGAGTTCCAGTTTTACTCCGCGTTCACGGCGGACGACGTTAATGTCAAAATCGTCAAACTGTTTGAAGAGGGCGCGGGCATCGTCGGTTTCTGAGCCTGAGGCCAACACAGCCAAAGAACAGTTGCGATAGAGCTGGTAAAGTTCACTTTGGGCACTTTGCTTGAGAAAATCGACTTCCAGTTGCGACAGTTGATCCATACTGCCCCTGGGATTTACTTTGACAATCATCATGACTCCTGTGCCGGACTGGCCTCATGAAGATTAGTCGATAATGACCCGGTCCCGGCTTTCGTGTTTGGCTTTATAGAGTGCGGCATCAGCACGCTCAAAGGTGTCCAGAATATGCTCGCCATTGAGTACTTGTGCTGCACCGATAGATAATGTAACCGTAATCCGCTGATTTTTAAATTTAAACGGAATATTTTTAATTTTTTCACGGACCCGGTTTAATAATTGGGTGATGTCTTTGGTTGAAACATCCGGGATCAGCAGTACAAACTCTTCACCACCATAACGGGCCACAAATTCAGTATCACGCAAAGAGTTTTTCAGTGCCATGGCAATAACCTGCAGGGTTTTGTCGCCGGTACTGTGACCAAAACTATCGTTGATTGACTTGAAATGGTCGATGTCAGCTATCGCTATCCACAGTGCACTTTCATTGTGTTGAATTCGACGGAACTCCTGTTCCATGCGTTCATCCAGCGCGGCCCGATTGGGGAGTTGAGTCAGGCTATCAAGCTGATTGATTTTTTGCTGCTCAAACAAACGCTCTTTATAAGATAGGGTTTCCGCTGACAACTCCGCCAACTCTTTACGCAGTGTGTTGACAGATTTCTGCAGTAAGGCCACTTCCCGCTGCTCAAGCGCTTCCTTACGGGCAAGGCTGTTTTGCAGTGCACTCATATGCTCGGTGATTTTTTGCTTAAGCTGTAACAGCTCATCAATTTCGTCAATGCTGCCAAGCACGTTGTCAACTTGGCTATTTATCTCTAGATTCAGCTGTTGTTTTAACTGCTGGCTTTGCTGGGTTTGGCTGAATGATTCGCTGACGATGTCTCTCACCGAGGTGAGTGCGTCATTCAGTGTTTGCAGAAACTCCTGCGATGCGGATTTTTCGCGCGCAATGTTTTCCAACAGCAGCCGGAGGATGGTCTGATAGGTACCCAGCAACTCTTCAACCTGCAGTGTTTCGCTGGAAAGTCTCTCTTTGAGCAGCAGTACCTGTTCGCGTTGCGACTTGGGAAATTCAATATCAGAAATTAACTGTGCCAGTTCTTGGGAGAGCTGCCGATGGATGGGCAGGATCTCTAGCGCTTCCCCTTGTTGCCTCTTTAGTAGTACCTGTTCGTAGTAACCAATGAGTTGTTCAACTCTAGGAATGTATTCCCAGATACTGTGAAACGGTTTGCTCAGTTCTTGACGAAAGATACTGATCTCCCGTGAGAGCTTTTCTGGAAGATTATTAACGCGCAGTAATTCCCGACTAAAATTTGTCAGGCCAGTGCGTCCCTGTTCCAGTTTAGTGGTGATTATATGATACTGACTTTTCAACAAGCGCTCGATTTCTGGCAACTCAGGCAGTACTTCATCCAGATGCTCAAAATTGCCTATGTTGACGCGCAGCTTGGCAAGCTTATTGTCCAGTTCGAGATTATGACCCTTGCAGGCTAGGCTCATCTGGGTAATGAACTGCGACAGCGCCATCAGCTTGCTGTTACGGTCTTCGTTTATCTCTTCCAATGCCGTTTTAGTGGCCTGTAATTTCTGCTTCAACAGACCAATTTGTGACACGGTCGAACTGTCATCATTCATTCCTGTTGAGTTCCCCAGGCATTGGAAATACGGCTTGTTCTGCTAGCACTGTGCTACAGCGCTTTGTTCTTTGCTAATGTTATCGCAAACCATTGCGTCTGCAAATGATCTAATATACCTACAGCTTTAGTTTTGACAGGTTGATCAAATAACATCACGATACTCTGATACGATGCTCATTACGGGGATTGGCCATTGGATCTCACTCTTGTTTGCGTTGGTTTCCACCCGAATAAAACCACGTTCGATGCTTTTTTCCAATTGCAGATACAAGGGATTAGTAAAGATCCCAGAAGGCGTGAAATCCAATACTGATAATGCCACGTAATGACTTTCGTCTGAGGTCAGGCTCAAACTG
Organism: Shewanella sp. 4t3-1-2LB; assembly: GCF_017368415.1. Classification (NCBI taxonomy): domain Bacteria; kingdom Pseudomonadati; phylum Pseudomonadota; class Gammaproteobacteria; order Alteromonadales; family Shewanellaceae; genus Shewanella; species Shewanella sp. 4t3-1-2LB. The sequence continues at coordinate 77,406 of NZ_JAFNJD010000002.1, read as the reverse complement.
GCGGCCAATGCCAGTTGCAGGGTCTCATATAAAATTTCTGCTGGCAGTTGTACATCGGTATCGGCTAGCAAGGGTTGCGGGATAAAGCCAAAATCGGTCAGTACCGGTTGTTTATCTAACGTCAGTTCACCGAGTCGTTGTTGTAGTTCCTTGGCATTAATCTGTTCATTAAATATCAGTCCATAGAGCCCTGGACGGATACTGTACACTTGTGCTTTTGTTAGGTGGTGTAGCTTATGCAGCAGGATTTGCTGCTGGCGGCTTGTCTGATAATGTCCGCGCATAAGGTCTGCATTCAAGTCATGTCTTACCGCCAGTAATGCCAGGGCGGAGCTATGGTGGTGCATCTTTGAACAGAAATCGCGAAAACCCGGCAATGAGGTCAGTGGGTCAGTGCTATTGAGTTGTTGCGCTATTTCAAGCTGACGTTTTCGCTGGTTTTTAGCGTGCAATAGATACAAGCAATAACTGCCGATAAGCACGGATAACAGCAGTGTCGCCGCGACAAAGTAATCGCGAGTATTGAGCATCTCTTGTTGGCGACGGTTTTGTTGCTGTAACTGTGTCACTTTAAGCGTCAGTTGTTGCACGTTAATTTCACCACTGTTGTGGCCCTGTTGCTGCGTTTGTCGCTGTTCTATTTGGGACTGCTTAAGTGCTAATAGTCTGTCTTGCAAGGCTACCACGGCTTTATCGTCGCCTTTGGCTTTATAGGCGTTAATCTGGTAACCGAGTGCTTCAGCAAGTTCAGCATCAAGTTTCAGTTGCTGTGCCAACGCTTCGGCTTTTTGTGCATGATCCAACACCAACTCCCATGTGTGATTGGCATTTGCTACTTGGGCGATCAGCAGTTCGTTATAAACAAGATAATGATTACTGTGGCGTTCACGAAATATCTTGTTGGCCTGATGCAGATAATCTAAGGCATTCTCGGTGTTACCCAGTTTGAAGTAGGCTTCACCGAGGTTGTGAAAATTCAACCCTTGGGCAGTAAAGTTTTGCTGTCGGGCATCTATTTGCTGGGCGTTGAGGTAATAATCAATGGCCTTATTCCACTGTCCTTGTTTTGCATACACAGTGGCAATCACCGTCATGCTGCTGGACAGATAAGCATCAAAATTCAGCTTTTTAAAGGAATCAATGGCCTGCTGAGTATAGTTCAGGGCGTCGTCCCATTGTTCAAGATCCCGATAGAGCTTGGCCAAATTGAGTTGCAATATCGCCTTCTGATAGGGTTTATTGGTTTTGGATGCCAGTCGATAGGCTTCGGTGTAATGCTGCAAGGCTTGGTTCAGTTTATCCTGCGCGCGAAAAAATTTACCCAGCTTGGTTTCGGCTTCGGCTAACAGGTAATCACTGCGCAGCCGATAAGCCACTTCCCGCAGTTGCGTCAGATTATTGAGCGCAGCCTGGCTTTTCTTGGTCATCAGATTGACGGTACCCAGATCTTCATAAATCACAAATTTGAGGATTAAGGCGCGCGGGTCATTATTATCCTGCAGCAGCGACAATGCTTGATTATCCAATGCAATCGTGGTGTTGTAGTCCTGTTTAACCCGTCCCTGGTAGCGTCCTTCAAGGTTCAGTAACGCTGCCTTTTCGTAATCGCTCTGTACCACAAGTTGCAACTGGTCAAGTAACTGCCGCGCGGTTGTCTGTTTGTGAGTCTTTTTAACTTGAATGTCCAGGTTCAAGCGCACTAACAACATCATGTTGTCGATGAGTTGTTGTGGATCCAGCCGCAATGCTTTGGCTTGTTGCTGTAATTGCGCCCGTGAACTGAACTGCAAATCCTCCGGATAGTTCGCGATGATGCGTTCGTAGAGCGCTTGGGGTGTTTCCCGCAGGGCTATCTCTGTTGCATCGGCATCTTCAGCTGATACTGGCGGTATCCAGCTCACCATAAAAAGCAGCAAAGCTGCGGTCCAAAAACGCATGTCACCGGCCTCTAAACGTAAAGGGCATTTTAATTGTTAGCTTTTATGTGGAACTGCTGAGTCAGCCACCATCCCTTGATATACTCGGCAGCTTGAATAGTATCAGTAAATTGGGATGGAATTACGAGTGAAAATCAGCAGTTTGTCAATGCTGTCGTTAACCTCGTTGCTGGCATTGGGAAACGTGTCTCAGGCCGCAGCAGAGGTGCAGTATCAGATAGATATATCTTCTCCAGAACATCATATGACCAATGTGCGGGCATTATTTCCGGCGACGGAAGGTAACGTGCTGCGACTGAATTTACCTATCTGGCGTACCGGTCGTTATCAAGTATTACCTCTAGCGGACGGGGTGCGGCATTTTGAAGCGCGAGATGCTGCCGGTAAAGCGCTATCCTGGCAGCGAACTGACGTTGGGGAATGGCAGATAAATCTCGAACAGCCGACCGCTGTCACCATCTCTTATCAGCTGTATGCCAATGAACTTGGGCAGCGCGTGCGACATATCGATGCAACCCATGCATTTTTGGATGCCAGTGGCACCTTGATGTACAGTCCAAATTTGCGTCAAGAATCGGTACAGGTGGCATTGACTGTGCCTGCAGGTTGGCAGAGCTTTTCCGGTATGACGCGTTTGGGACCACAACAGTTTAGCGCCGCAAACTATGATGTGCTGGTGGACTCTCCTATTGAAACCGGTATCAGCCAGCAACGCAGCTTTGACGCTGATGGCAAGCGTTATCAATTGGTGGTGTGGGGGGCAGGAAACTACAATCTAGAGCAGATAGTGGGTGACTTAAAAAAGGTCACAGCGGCCTCACAGGCGATTTGGGATGGCTATCCTTTCGATAACTACGTGTTTATGGTGCATGCCACCAATGGTGCTCGTGGCGCCACTGAGCATATCAACTCGACGGTTATTCAGCTGCCGCGGTTTAATTTTCGCGAGCGCAACGATTACCTGCGTTTTATCAGCACGGCGGCACATGAGTTTATTCATACCTGGAATGTTAAAGCATACCGCCCTGATGCGATGGTGCCCTATCGCTATCAGCAGGAAAACATGACGCCGTTATTGTGGATTGCTGAGGGTTCTACCAGCTATTTCCAGAACCAGTTGTTGCTGCGTGCAGGCGTGATGACACCTAAAGAGTTTTTGGACGATCTGGCAAAACGCATAGATGCCAATCAGCACACACCTGGCCGCGAGGTGCAGTCAGTGGCAGCCGCCAGCCTGAATCAGTGGACCAGTCGTGGTGGTGATTATGCCGTCAATAATAGCGTGAATATCTATTCGGAAGGTTATATGGCGTCGCTGGCGCTGGATTTTTCGCTATTGCATGACACTGAGCTTAAAGCTTCTTATCGGGATGTGCATCGGCGGTTATATCGAGATTATCGCGTACCCAAAGGCTACGATGTTGCGGATGTACAGCAGATCCTGCAGCAACTGACTGGCCGTGACTATCATGATTGGTGGCAGCAGCATATCGACGCACCATTGAGCCTAGATTTTGCCGCATTACTGGCGCAGGCCGGATTGCAACTGAGTTATGGCACTGACAGCAAAATGCAGCCCTATATCGGCGTTACTTTAGGTGACGGCCTAACGCTGAGCCGGGTTGCGCGTAATAGTCCCGCCTGGCAAGCAGGGCTTGATGCGGGTGATGAACTGCTGGCGTTGAACGGGATCAAGCTGACGGCCGAAGGTTTTAGTAAGCGACTAAATGATTTTCAGGCAGGGGAGACCATAGCCCTGACGCTGTTCAGCAATGACACGTTGGTAACCCGTCAGGTAGTGCTGGGACAACAAGCGTCAGGAAAGCTGCAATTGCAGCCCGTAAAAGGGGCCTCTGGACGTCAAAAAGCTTTTTTCAAGGCCTGGTTGGGAATCGATTGGCCATTTGATAATAAAGGCAACTTCAAGAACTGATTGCTGATTAGCCGCCCAAGAAAAAGGCGCTTTAAGCGCCTTTTTGTGGATGACTACTTACAGTGCTGCATCGTCCAAGCCACCGAGGGCATTGACTAACCCTAGCACGAGCGCTAACAGTTCATTACTCATCAGTGCAAAGTCGGCATCGGCTTTAGCGGCGGGATCTTCGCCCGCGACATCATCGGTTTGTGCACGGAACTCTTCCGCAAATTTTAGACGTTTTACGCTGGCATCAGACTGTAATACAAACGCAATTGATTGCTCAAAATGTAATGCCAGTTTATGTACTTGCTTACCGGTTTCGATGTGCGCCAGCACTTCTTCTTCGGCAAGATCTTGTTGCTTGAATCTGACGATGCCCCCTTCATCACTGGCAGACTTCAGCTCTGCTTCATCCTGAATTTCAAAAGGTGCCGGAGCATGACCTTGTTTCAGCCATTCGGTCAGTTGTACTTCAATTGGGGTTTTGACACTCACAGGGACTACTGGCAGTGAGCCTACCGCTTTGCGTAACAGTGCTAGCAACTCTTCTGCTTTATTAGCACTGGAGCTGTCTACCAGTAACAATTGCTGTTCCGGCAACAGCAGCGCATGGATCTGGCTGCGGCGCGAGAAGGCTCTGGGCAATAAAGTGCTGGTAATATCTTCTTTTAGCGACTCTTTTTCTTTTTTGGTGATCTTGCGCTGTTCCTGATCTTCTAACTTGGCTACTTGCTCGTCCAGCGCTTCGCGGATCACTTGTGACGGCAGAATCTTTTCTTCTTTGGTGGCGCAGATTAGATAACTGTTATTAGCCGCATGCACCAACGTTTGCCCTAGCTTGCCCAGTGCGTTGCTAAAACCAAATTTGCTAATGTCTTGGCTGGAACATGGCGAAAACGGGTAACCGGCAAGCGCTTGCTCCAATGCTTCGACGGTGATGGCGAACGGTTTGTTGAAACGATACAGGGTGAGATTTTTAAACCACATAACCACGGCTCTAATAAAAATAAAGCCGCAGTGTAAGCCATCCTGAGCAGAGGGTAAACCATAGCAGTAGCACAGAGTTTCTCAGGCAAAACAGATTTAACCAAATTGTCATAAAGCTCAGATAATCCTGACAAACCCCGCCGTTAAAGGATTTTTAGGCGCGCCAACTATGTTGCCAAATCGTTGTCACACAGCCGCGAAAAAAATGAAATAAAACTGCAACAAGCTCATTGCACACTTGCGCTCGTTCCAAACCAATAACCAAGACGAGAGAACGTCGAAAGGAAACAATGATGAACGCATTTTGCAAAACCCTACTCGCTTCTGCCATCGCTGCTGCCTCTGTTGCCTCTGCACATGCGGCTGATCCGTTGACCGTTTACGGTAAACTGAACGTGACTGTTCAGAACAACGACGAGAACGGTAAAGACTCTGTGACTTCGGTACAGAGCAACGCCTCTCGCTTTGGCGTTAAAGGTGATTATGACCTCGGTAATTCACTGTCAGCTTTCTACACCGTTGAGTATGAAGTTGCCACAGATAGTAGCAGCAGCAACAACTTTAACGCACGTAATCAGTTTGTCGGTTTGAAAGGCAACTTTGGTGCTATCTCTGTTGGTCGTAACGATACCATGCTGAAGAACTCTCAGGGTGGTGTGGATCAGTTCAACGATTTGTCCGGCGACCTGAAATCCCTGTTCAAGGGTGACAACCGTATGGCACAGACTGTGACTTATCTGAGTCCGTCAATGGGCGATTTCCGCTTTGGCGCGACTTATGCGGCTGATGCTGATAGCGCTCAGGCTGGCGACAATGGCTTCTCTTCTGCTTTGATGTATGGCGATGCCAGCCTCAAGAAAACACCGATATATGCAGCCATCGCTTATGACTCTAAAGTCAAGGGCTATGATGTTTTGCGTGCGTCTGTTCAGGCAAAACTGGGGGATTTCAAACTGGGCGGTATGTACCAGACTCAGGAAAAGTCTGAAGGTGACAACGACAGCACCAATGGTTATTTGGTAAGTGCGGCGTACGATATCAAGGAAGTGACCTTAAAAGCACAGTATCAGGATATGGAAGATACTGGCGATTCCTGGTCAGTAGGCGCTGACTACAAGCTGGCTAAGCCAACTAAGCTGTTTGCTTTCTACACCAGCCGCTCAATGGATAACGAAGCGGATGATGATAAATACTTCGGCGTTGGTCTGGAACACAAGTTCTAAGATTAACGATCGTGCATGAGCCAGTCATCAGACTGGCTTTTTTTTACCAATGTTATTGTGACATTTTGACGATATTAATGACGGCTCTTAGCCATAATGTTATGGCATTTTTCACTAAGACCATCTTTATTTCGGTTTTTTATGACACAATAATGGCAAATAACCGGGCTGTGTGACATTGTTTCATAATTTTGTCACAAATCTGACCAATAATAGCAGCGTGTTAATTCACTGACAGAAACGCTTATGACCGCAAGGATTTTGATTGTCGAAGATGAGCTCGCGATCCGCGAGATGCTTACCTTTGTAATGGAACAACATGGCTTTGCTGCCAGCGGCGCCGAGGACTTTGATTCAGCCATGGCACTGTTGAAGGAACCCTATCCAGACCTTATCTTGCTGGACTGGATGTTCCCAGGTGGCAGTGGCATTCAGTTTGCGAAGTCGCTAAAGCAGGATGAATTCACCCGCAAAATACCTATTATCATGCTAACCGCCAGAGGTGAAGAGGAGGATAAGGTCAAAGGACTGGAAGTCGGTGCCGATGACTACATTACTAAGCCTTTTTCGCCGAAAGAGCTGGTGGCGCGTATCAAGGCTGTATTGCGCCGGGCTGCGCCAACTCGCTTGGAAGACACCATTGAAGTGCAGGGGTTGATATTGGATCCTGTCAGCCATCGGGTCTCTGTGGGAGAGTCGGTGCTGGACATGGGGCCAACAGAGTTCCGCTTGCTACATTTCTTTATGACACATCCTGAACGAGTGTATAGCCGCGAACAGTTACTGGACAATGTCTGGGGCACCAACGTTTATGTGGAAGACCGTACCGTTGATGTACATATTCGTCGCCTGCGCAAAGCCATTGAACCCTCCGGTCACGACGGTTTGATCCAGACTGTGCGTGGTGCAGGTTATCGCTTCTCCACTCGTAGCTGAATATTCCGGGATGGGCACATCGCTGTTTTTGCGCTATCTTGTGCCCCATCTGCCTGAATTCAGGGCCTTCTTTTATGTTTGACGCATACTCCGGCTATCGGCTGTTCTCCAGACTGGTACTGTATCTGTTGAGCTGCCTGTTATTAGGGCTGGTGTTTGGTCACGTGCTGCTGGTGTTGTGTATTGGCGCCTTTCTGATGCTGGCGTGGCATTATCGGCAACTGATGCGGCTTAATTACTGGTTATGGAAAGATCGGCGCCTGACCCCACCACAGGGCAGTGGTAGTTGGGAAGGGGTGTTTAACGGTATTTATCGTCTCCAGGGAAAAAATCGTAAACGTATCAGTCAATTGGCCGGATTGTTAGGCCGTTTCCGTCAAGGTGCAGAAGCGCTGCCAGATGCGGCTGTAGTGCTTGATTCCAGTCTGAATATTCTATGGTGCAATAAGTTAGCGCAACTGATGCTGGGGTTGGTATGGCCTCAAGATAATGGGCAGCGCGTTGACAACCTCATTCGTCATCCGGATTTTTCCGCGTATCTGAAAAAAGGCCGTTTTCAGGAACCGTTAGAGCTGTCCTCGCCGGTGTCAGAAAAACGCTTGCTGGAAGTGCGCTTAATGGCCTACGGCGATCGCCAATTGCTGCTAATTGCTCGCGATATTACCCGCGTAAGGCAGTTGGAAGGGATGCGCAAAGAATTTGTAGCGAACGTTTCCCATGAACTGAAGACGCCACTGACAGTGTTGCAAGGCTATCTGGAAATGATGGAAAGCATGGCCGATGCCAAAGATCCTAACCGCAAAGCATTGCAACTGATGCAACAGCAGACCGGGCGGATGCAGTCAATGGTCGAACAGTTACTGATGTTATCAAGGATTGAGGATTCGGCAGAGATCAATCTAGAGAACGTGGTTGATATGAACAAAATGCTGGCGGTGCTGCGCACTGAGGCAGAAGCCTTGTCGCGCGAGCGTTATCAACTGACGTTCGACTTTGATACCAAACTGCATGTGCATGGTAATGAACTGCAGTTACGCAGCGCTTGTTCCAATCTGATATCCAACGCAATTCGCTATACTGACCCCGGTGGCACCATAGAGATTAGTTGGAAAAAAGTGGCAACTGGTGCCATGTTCAGTGTTCGTGATAGCGGTATTGGTATTCCGCCGCAGCATATTACCCGTCTGACGGAACGATTTTACCGCGTTGATAATGCCCGGTCGCGGCAAACGGGGGGCTCTGGGCTTGGTCTCGCCATTGTGAAGCACGCGTTGAACCATCATCACAGTGAGTTAGTGGTGATGAGTGAACCGGGGAAGGGCAGTACTTTTAGCTTTGTGATCCCGCAACATTTGCTGGCACAGTAGCGACGGTAATGACCTCATAATGGTCATTAGTGTCGGTAAAATTATTTGCTGTTGATTTTATTGATTATTTAGCTTTCATTTAACTCGGTCTATGTCATGTAACTGTCATCAAATGATCATAGAATCTTCACGGTATTGACCAATACTGACGGCAGATAACTATGGCGTCACTTTACTGGAGCAAATCATGAAACTGAAACAGCTTGTAGGCGCGATGACCCTGACCGCCGGTTTATTCTCTGCAACTGCAATGGCTGCAGTCGACCCCGCGTTGCCTGACTACGAAAAAACCAGCGGTGTTTCCGGTAATTTCTCATCGGTTGGCTCCGATACTCTGGCGAACATGATGACGCTGTGGGCCGAAGGGTTCAAGCAGATGTATCCTAACGTCAATGTGCAAATCCAAGCGGCGGGTTCATCTACTGCCCCTCCAGCATTGACCGAAGGGACTTCTCAGTTTGGCCCCATGAGCCGCGCAATGAAGCCCAATGAAGAAGAAGCTTTCGAAAAGCACTATGGCTACAAGCCCACTCGTATCCGGGTTGCTATCGATGCTTTGGCGGTATTTGTTCATAAAGACAATCCGATTAAAGGGTTAAGTCTGGAACAGGTAGATGGTATTTTTTCCTCAACGCACAAATGCGGTTCCGCTGATTTGACTCGCTGGGGAGATGTGGGGTTGCAAGGAAATTGGGCGACCAAGGATATTCAGCTATATGGCCGTAACTCAGTGTCCGGGACCTATGGCTTCTTTAAAGAGCACGCGCTGTGCAAAGGTGATTTTAAGCCCAGTGTCAACGAGCAACCAGGCAGCGCCTCTGTTGTGCAGTCGGTGTCGCAGTCGCTTAACGCCGTGGGGTATTCCGGTATTGGTTACAAAACTGCCGGTGTGAAAGCTGTTGCCATCTCGAAAAAGGGTGAGGAATATATTCCTGCTACTGCCGAAAACGCAGCAACCGGCACTTACCCGTTGTCACGTTATCTGTATGTTTATGTGAATAAACATCCTAATCAGGAACTACCACCAATGCAGCGTGAATTCCTGCGTTATATCCTGTCGAAACAAGGGCAGCAGATAGTGGAAAAAGACGGCTACGTGCCACTGCCAGGGACTGTGATAGCGAAAGATCTCGCCAAGGCCGGTATCAAGTTGTAAATCGCTATCGCTGCTACTGCGATAGCCTGTAAATAAAACCCGTCAGTTACGACGGGTTTTATGTTTTGATACTCAGTCTTTCATCGAAAACAGTTTGTCGGCTCTGGATTGCATAAATTCAATAAATAGTCGGACTTTTAGCGGTTGTTGACTGCGCTGATGATACAACAACGAAATACGCCGCTTTTCACAACGCCATTCTGGCAGCAGAATTTGCAGTTTGCCTTCACGTAACTGCTGTTTTACAAACAGCTCTGGGCCGTAGAGGATCCCTCCGCTAAGTTCCGCCGCGCGAATGGCGCCATTGAGATCGGTCAGCGTCAGATTGGCCGGTCCATCGTAATAAAATGCATCACCATTGGCATGCCGCAGCGTCCAGTTGAAAAAGGGCCAGGCTTTAATGATCTTATGTCGATGTAACTGCTGTGGATGCTGTAATGCCGGAGCATGGCGCAGATAATCTGGTGATGCCACCATCCGATAGTCCAATACTCCCAGAGAGCAGGCGATCCAGGAGGAATCAGGTTGGGTGCCGCCAACAATGGCTACGTCAATGGCTTTATCAACTAGATCAAACTCTTCATTGCTTTGCGCTATATGCAATTGGATATCTGGGTACAGTTCGCAAAACTCCGAGAGACAACCAATAAGCAGATTAGCAATGATGGAAATCGGCGCTGCTAGCCTTAAGGTTCCTTCCGGTCTTTCTGGACTACCGCTGTGGCTGAGCGCATCAAATTGCGCGACCACTTCTTGGTACTTCTGATATAACGCCAGTCCTTCTTCAGTAAGGCGCAGTTTACGGGTGCTGCGCATCAGTAACTGCTGATCAAGTTGTTCTTCCAGTCGTGCAAGTTTGCGGCTGACAGTCGCTATTGGCATCTGCAACTGACGCGCCGCCGCAGAAAAACTTCCGGCATTTACCAGGTGGACAAACAGGTAGATGAGCTGGAGTTCCAGAGATGACTGCATAGTATTAAGGACTCAATCTAGGCGCTAAGACAGAGCCCCATAATAGCGGATTGCTTGAACAGTTTGATAGCGTGATAGTGAGTCGACTGTAATATTCACTGAACTTCCTAGACCAGCATAAATAATGTGCGGCTATTTACTGTATAAAAAATCAGTATATACTGTTCATTAATACAGTGCTTTGGGGATATTTTATGCTTTGCCAACTCAGCATCAACAATTTTGCCATTGTGCGTTTTTTGGAACTGGATTTTCGCGCTGGCATGACCAGCATTACCGGTGAAACTGGTGCCGGTAAATCAATCGCCATCGACGCGTTGGGGCTATGTTTGGGTAACCGGGCTGATGCCAGCAGCGTGCGGCCCGGTGCCGACAAAGCCGAAGTCAGTGCCCGTTTTTCGCTAACCGATGTACCGCAGGCTAAACGCTGGCTGGAAGATAATGATCTGGAGCTGGAAGACGAATGTATCCTGCGCCGGACCATTGGCAATGATGGCCGCTCACGCGCGTATATCAACGGTAATCCTGTCCCCTTGGCTCAGCTTAAGGCCTTGGGGCCATTACTGGTGGGTATTCATGGGCAGCACGCTCATCACGCTTTGCTGAAGAGTGAGCAACAGTTATTGCTGTTGGATAGCTATGCCAATCACCGGTTATTGCTGGATGCCGTCAGTAGCGCTTATCAGCGTTTTCGTCATACTGAACAGCAACTACAAGAGTTACAACGTTCGCAGCAAGAGCGGATATCTCGCAAACAACTGCTGAGTTATCAAGTGGAGGAACTCAACGAGTTCGGCCTAGGGGAACAGGAATTTGCTGAGCTGGAGCAAGAGCATAAAAAGCTGGCTAATGGTACAGCGTTGATGGAAGCCTGCCAGCAGGGGATTTACCTGCTCAGTGAAGGTGACGAGATGAATATCGAGTCATTGCTTAATAAAGCGGTACATATTGCGGCAGAACTGGAAGGCTTTGATCCGAAGTTAGCATCGGTTGGTCACATGTTGAATGAAGCACTGATCCAAGTGCAAGAGAGTGGCAGTGAGCTGCAGCGTTACCTAGAACGGTTGGAGATGGATCCTGAGGTTTTTGCTCAGATTGAAGCACGATTATCAAAAGCGATGCAATTGAGCCGCAAACATCATGTGCCGCCTGTAGAGTTATACCAGCACCATCAGTCATTGTTGGCGGAATTGAGCACTCTGGATGCCGATGAGTCGAGACTGGAGGAAGTGGAACTGCAGTTAGCCGCTAGTCGAGAAAACTACTTTGTGCAGGCCCAGAAATTGAGCCAAAGTCGGCTGCGTTATGCCAAAGAGTTGGAAAAATTAGTCACTGATTCAGTGCGCGAGCTGAATATGCCAAAAGCCAAGTTTGTGGTGTCCGTGCAATTTAACGAACAACAGATGTCGCTGCATGGCTGTGATGATGTGGAGTTCCGCGTCAGCACCAACCCGGGACAACCCTTGGAGAGCATGGCTAAAGTTGCTTCTGGTGGTGAGCTGTCGCGCATCGGTTTAGGGATCCAGGTGATTACTGCGCGCAAGGTGGCAACACCAACACTGATCTTTGATGAAGTGGATGTAGGGATTTCTGGGCCTACCGCTGCGGTTGTGGGCCGCATGCTGCGTTCGCTGGGGGAATCGACTCAGGTTTTATGTGTGACTCACTTGCCCCAAGTCGCTGGTAATGGTCATCAGCATATGTATGTGGCCAAACAAAGCAAGGGTGGCATGACTGAGACTTCTATGGTGTCATTAAACCGTGAGCAGAGAGTACAGGAGCTGGCGCGGTTACTGGGTGGCGATATTATTACTGACAATACGCTCGCCAATGCGCGCGAGTTGTTGAATGCCTGAGTTGTTGGGTTTGAATAGTGAAAAGGCCGGGAATCCCGGCCTTATTACATTTAGCGTATGGCTAATGGCGTATCGTAGGGAAAAGTCTGCCCCGTCAGTTCAGTGAAATACCAATATTAGATACACCGTTAGCAACAATCTCTTTACGCAACTCTTTAATAAACACTGCATCTAGCTGCGGTTGTTCTTCAACGATGGTCAATAGCGATTCCTGCAATTGCCGCTCTTCTTGCATCACCTCATGATCGAACACAAAATCTTCCAGTTGTTGTTCTGTCATCTCGTCAGGCGCAATGGCTTCAATGTAATTGGCGACGGTGGCTGAAGATAGTTTGGAAATATTGATAATGTCATCTTCGACTTTGCTCTCCAACGCGCCGAGTAAAGAGGACAGTGCGACCACTGCGTCCAGTGCTGGATAGACACCATAAACGTCAAAATTCTCCGGCTCTGGGGTATTTTCTTCCAGCTTGGCTAACTGCAATTCAATATTCAGCTTGAGTTTGTTGTCATAAAGCGACTGCCACAACAGTTGCAGCAAGGTTTCCAAAACTGCCGCATTTCCAAAGTGACACACTTCAGCAAACAGCTGATAGTTAGGTAGCATGCGTTGACACAGGGCTACGGCAAACAGTTTTTTCTGCGGCAGGCTTAGTGCTTTAAGCCGTTTAAAAAATCCCGCTTTTACATTCATGGGTTCAGTCCGTTACGAATGAGGAGAGTAACTTTTGGGCCGCTGATTCTACCTTAGTCAGTTCATCAAGCAACTCCAGAATTTCCGGCTCGACATCGAGCAGTTGTGCGCCGGTTTTTAAGGCCGATTCTATTATCTGGCATAACTGCTGTAATGTCGGCACCCCAGAGTAGCAGCAAGCACCGTGAAGTTTATGGATAACCGCCAATAATTGCGGTAATTGTTGCTGCTTTAATGCAGTTTCAATGTTTTCCCGGGTTTCTGGAATCGAATTAACCAGCATCTGCAACATCTCCTGCGCCAGCGAGGCCTTGTTGTTGGCTTGTGCTAGACACAGTTCCCAATTGACGATGCGTGGATCGTTCCGTTCAACTTCAATCCCATGATGCCAACGGTTTAATATGGCTTTTAGTGCGGTTTCGTCAATGGGCTTAGGCAGATAACCGTCCATACCGCTGTTAAGTATGCGTTCGCGTTCTTCATTAATTGCGTGCGCAGTTACTGCGATGATAGGGGTATTACGATTAAGACTGTCGGCACGAATGGCTGCGGTGGCTTTGATGCCATCCGTACCTGGCATTTGAATATCCATAAAAATCAGATCGAATGCAGTGGCTTTGGCTTGTGTTATTGCCTGTTCGCCATTCGTTGCAGTGTGGACGTCGCTCACCAGTTCACGCAACAAGGTATCAATCAATTTTAGATTTGCCGGATTGTCATCCACCGCCAGTACCGTCATGGTAAGCTTAGGTGCGGTTGGCTGTGCGGGTGGTGCAATAATCACCGGTGCTGGGGCTATCTGCAACTCCAGCATATTCCTCGCAAGTGTGTATTCTCCGACCGGATTGGTCAGCACCAAATCGGTCTGTGGCCGGATAACATTATTCAGCAATTGCTGATCATGACTATCAGTGAGCGCTATCAGTACTTGGGTACAGCGACGCGCTGCATTTAATGTTTTGCTTAATGCGGGAATATCATCATAGTCGTGGCAGGATAACAGCATAAAATCATAAGAAGGGTTTCCCGCTAGCAAGGCATTAAGGGCGGCGGTGCTGCTGACGGTTTCAACCCGCATTTGCCAGTATTGCAGTCGCCTTTGCAATACGGCTGCCGACAGGGATTTTGTTTCAAACAGCAGTGTGCGTTTCCCCGAAAGTTGCTGCAACGGTAGGTGATCCCCCAATGGATAGGGGCTTTGCGCCAAGGGTAGGGTAAACCAGAAGGTCGAGCCTTTCCCTAGCCGCGAAGTGAAGCCTATCTGTCCGCCCATTTGGTTGATCAGGCGTTTGGTAATGATAAGTCCGAGGCCAGTGCCGCCAAAGCGTCTGGAAATAGACGAGTCCGCCTGGCCGAATGCCTGAAATAGCAGTTGTTGTTGCTCTTCTTCGATACCAATACCGGTGTCAGAAACTTCACAATGCAGCTCGACTTGGTCTTCCTGTAGCCCGTTGACATCCACCTTTAGTAACACACTGCCTTTGTCGGTGAATTTGATGGCATTGCCGACAAGATTGGTGATGATCTGGCTGACGCGTATTGCATCGCCGCTGACAGCATCAGGTACATCTGGCATCACATCAACTACCAGTTCCAGTTGTTTATCGTGTGCCTGGGCTGACAACAGCATTACGGTTTCATCAAGGTTTTCACGTAATGAAAATGGCATGTTTTCCAGTACCATTTTGCCCGCTTCCAGTTTAGAAAAATCAAGAATATCGTTGATAATACTGAGCAAATTACTGGCGCTACGTTCGATGGTACGGATGTAATCCAACTGGCTGGCATGCAAAGGGGTTTTTAATAACTGACGAGCGAAACCTATGACACCATTCAATGGGGTGCGCAATTCATGGGACATGTTGGCAAGAAACTCAGACTTAATCCGACTCGCCTCCTGTGCCCGTTTTTTGGCCATGTCGAGTTCAACGTTCTGGATCTCAATCTGTTCCAGTGTCTCTCGTAAGTCAGAGGTGGCTTGATCGATATTCTGCTGCATCTCATCATGGTATTCCGACAATGAACTCGCCATGGCATTGATGCCACGTTTCAGCAAATCGAGTTCGCCGATGAGGTTGCCATTGACACGGGTATCGAGTTTACCTTCACGAATTTTGGCCACTACCCGTACCATTTCGGTGATAGGCTGGGTGACATTTTTCACCAAACGGAAAGTGAACAACAAGTTCAGCTGTACCCCAATTAGCACTATGATGAAAGCCGCTAACGCTGCCCGATGTTGTTCTAACAGCGCCCGTTCTTTATTCAGCAGCATGGCTACATAGCCGACAGGTTTGTCGGCTTGGGCTACCCCTGGTACATCATCCAGTGTCAGCAGATTCCCGGTCGCATAGATGGGCGTGCGCACAATTAGGCTGTCACCGACCTGTTCAAACTGCGTTTGATTCAGACTGGCGATATCCTGCTGATAACGCATCAGCTCAAAATCTTTATGGTAATGGGATGTCACGAACAGCTGGTTATCAGCGTCAAAGATGGCGATGGATTTCACCAATGTGGACTTGTTCAATTGTGCTGCGGCGAGCAATCTTTTTGCGGCTTCGCGGTTATTGCTCATCAGACTTGCTTCACCCGCAATCGCCAACGGCTCAATGATATTGCTACCTTGATCCCGCAGCGTATCTTCCAGTTCATAAAAGCGATTTATGGTAAAATAGGCGCCTAGCAGAATACCCACCAGAATTGTCGGTGCCAACGCCAGCACCAGCACCCATGAGCGCAGGCTGTATTTGGTCATGTAGTTGGTGTTGTTCATCGACAAAGGCTATTCCACAATAGAGTTAAACGATACTAGACTGCCAGAGTTGGCGTCACTTTTACCAGTATTTTTATTGCCCAAGAGAGCTGCATGGCACAATTTTTTAAAGCAAAACCAAAAACATCGGTAATGAATCAGCAAAAGATCCAAGTGACGGCCAATACGTTGGATCACTTGGGTGCTGGGGTTGCACAGTTTAACGGTAAAGTACTATTTGTTCCGGGACTATTACCGGGCGAAACTGCTGACGTAAAACTGACTGAAGATAAGAAACAATATGCTAGGGCGCAACTGCTTAAATTACAGCAAGCATCTACACATAGATGTGAACCCGTATGCGCTTATTATGGCAGTTGCGGTGGCTGTGATTTGCAGCACTTGCAGATAGCGGAGCAGCGTCAATACAAGCAACAGGTGCTACGAGAACTGTTCAGTAAATTCTCCGGTATCGATGAGTTACCGCCGATCGAAGTGTTAAGTGACGCTCCGCTTGCATATCGGCGCAAGGCGCGCTTGGCTACTTGGTATGATAAAGCCAACAAGCGCTTTTTCTTGGGCTTTCGCGCTAAAGAAAGCACTAAAGTGGTTGCGATAACAGAATGTCCGGTGTTGCTGCCAGCATTATCTGCACTGATAAAACCGTTGGCTGCAGCACTGGCGCAGTTGCAGAGTGTTGCCAGCCTAGGCCATGTCGAATTAATCGCTGCCGATAGCGGCGTGCTGGTGGTGTTGCGTATTACCAAAGCCTTGTCAGATAAAGACCGGCAGCGCTTACTAACATTGGCTGAAAATCTTGACTGTCAGCTCGTATTACAAAGTGCTGAAGATGAATATGAGTACCTTCGCGGCGCCCAGCCTTTCTATCAATTTACACAGCTAAATTCTCCGCTGACGTTGCACTTTAACCCTGGTAACTTCATTCAGGTCAATGGCGCTGTCAATCGCTTGATGCTAGCTAAAGCCCTAGAATGGCTAGACCCTAAAGCCGACGAACACATTCTGGATCTGTTTTGTGGTATGGGAAATTTCAGCCTGCCACTGGCAACATCGGGAGCCCGTGTTACTGGCGTTGAGGGCGTACAACAATTAGTGCAGCAAGCCCGCAGTAACGCTGTGGCCGCAGGGATGGACAACTGTGAATTTTTCTGTGCCGATCTCAACGGTGACCTGAGCGGTCAACCATGGTTACAGCAGGTGGATAAGTTGCTGTTGGATCCTAGTCGTGCTGGGGCTTGGGAACTGCTGTCACAACTCCCGTTGTTGGCTCCGCGTTCGTTGGTTTATGTGTCCTGTAATCCGGCCAATTTAGCGCGTGATAGTGCAAAGCTGGTGGATCAAGGGTATCAATTGAGCAAATTGGCACTGTTGGACATGTTCCCGCAGACTCATCACATGGAAGCTATCGCTTTGTTTACGCACAAATAAACAGCAACTTTACAGCGAGTTTGCCCAAAAGCGGCATAAGGGATTTGACTTCCTGGAAGCAATACCCAAGATAGAGAGTCTTGACGCGTCTGTTTGTCAGACCAACAAAAGGAAGCAAAGATGGTATCTGTTCGCGAAGCGCATTTTCAGGATCCGGACTTTACGTTGGACGATTGGGTTAAACGCCATGTCGCTCAGCCCGAGGATGCTCAAAAACTGCTGGTGTTATTTCAGCAGCTAGAGAGTTTACCGCTCGGTAAGTGCCGTATCCCGTTAGCCGAGCTGCAGGCCAAGTCGCGGGAGCTAATAGAGATCCTGGCACCGCTGAATATGGATATTGATACCTTGTTGGCATCAGTGCTGTTTGTCTACTTTGAGACTGGTTTACTTGATGACCTCTATTTGCAAGAGCATTGCTCTGCGGCACTGGCAGCGTTGGTTCGCAGTGTAAAAACCATGGATGCCATCGGCTATCTGCAACTGAACCATGACAGCCGGACTGCGGAATCGCAGATCGATAACATCCGCAAAATGCTGCTGGCCATGGTCGAAGACGTACGGGCGGTGGTGATCAAACTGGCTGAACGCGTGTATTTGCTGCGGCAGGTGAAAGGCGAAGACGAAGAAACGCGGGTGCTGCTGGCTCGGGAAATTGCTGATATCTATGCACCATTGGCGAATCGCTTAGGGATAGGTCAGCTGAAATGGGAACTGGAAGATCTATCGTTTCGTTATCTGCATCCCGATACCTACAAAGAGATTGCTCGGCAGCTCGATGGTAAGCGGTTAGACCGCGAAGTCTATATTGATAATTTTGTTGAGCAGTTGCAACAGAAACTGGATGCAGAACAGATCCGCGCCAAAGTCTATGGCCGGCCGAAACATATCTATTCTATCTGGCGCAAAATGCGTGGAAAGCATCTGAAATTTGATGAATTGTTTGATGTGCGTGCCGTACGGGTCGTCACCGAACGATTACAGGACTGTTATGGTGCGCTCGGTGTGGTGCATACCCTGTGGCATCACATTCCACGTGAATTTGACGATTACATTGCCAATCCAAAACCTAACGGCTATCAGTCAATTCACACTGTGGTTGTAGGCCCCGAAGGTAAAACCGTGGAGATCCAGATCCGCACTCAGCAGATGCACGAAGATGCTGAACTGGGGGTGGCCGCTCACTGGAAATATAAAGAAGGCACAGCCGGTAAGCAGACCGGTTACGAGGAAAAAATCAACTGGCTGCGTAAGATCCTGCAGTGGCAGGAAGATGTGGCAGAAAGTGGCAACCTGGTTGAAGAGATCCGTTCTCAGGTATTTGAAGACCGAGTGTACGTGTTTACGCCCACTGGCGAAGTGGTGGACTTGCCCGGCGGTTCAACGGTGCTCGACTTTGCCTATTATATCCACTCGCAAATTGGCCATCGCTGCATTGGTGCCAAAGTCGATGGCCGTATCGTGCCATTTACCTATCAGGTTCAGACGGGTGAACGGGTAGAGATTATCACCTCAAAAACGCCTAATCCTAAACGTGACTGGCTCAATCCCAACCTGGGCTATATCAAGACGTCGCGCGCCAGAAGTAAAATTTTGCACTGGTTGAAGCAACAAGATCGCGACAAAAATCTGGCCGCTGGCCGCGAAATGTTGGAAGCGGAGCTGGCGCGTATTGGGCTTGGTCTCAAAGATGCCCATGTCGCAGTTGAGCGTTTTAATCTGGGCAATATGGATGATTTACTGGCGGCGATTGGCGGCGGTGATGTCCGGCTGAATCAGGTCGTAAACTATATTCAGGGGCAGTTCCGGCAAGAGGTGCCCTCGGCCGAGGATGCCATCGAAGATTTGGTCAAAAAAGGCGGCCAGAAAGTTGCTGCTGGCGGTAAAGACCGAATTGAAGTTAATGGCGTCGGTAATCTGATGAGCCATCTGGCGCGTTGCTGCCAACCAGTGCCGGGGGATGAGATTTTTGGTTTCATTACCAAAGGCCGCGGCATCTCGGTGCATCGAGCTGACTGTGAGCAGGTAAAAGAACTGATGCGGGCACACCCTGAGCGAGTGGTCGATGTCGTATGGGGTGAGAATTACTCTGGCGGTTACAAGGTGCGGCTGCGGGTTTTGGCTAATGATCGTACCGGGCTACTGCGTGACCTGACATCAGTGTTGGCCGCTGAAAAGTCCAACGTGCTGGCCATGAATACGTCATCGGATGTGAAAACCCAAACCGCCACCATTGAATTGGAAATGGAACTCTACAATGTCGAAGGATTGTCGCGGGTGATTTCAAAACTCAATCAAGTCGATGGTGTATTGGAAGCGCGTCGTCTGTAAGTGTTAGTAAGATGATGACATAAATTTGAGGTAGTAACGGTTGTGAGTAAGCCTGATATTGAACGCCTGCTAGAAATTATGGCGCAACTGCGCGATCCCGAGCGCGGTTGTCCCTGGGACAAGGCTCAAACCTTTACCTCTATTATTCCGTTCACGTTGGAGGAAGCCTATGAAGTCGCTGATGCCATTGAACGTGAAGATTGGCAGGAACTGCCCAGCGAATTGGGCGACTTGTTGTTCCAGATAGTGTTTTATGCACAATTGGGCAAAGAGCAACGGCAGTTTGATTTCTCGACTGTGGTGGAACGGATTTGCGACAAATTGCTGCAGAGACATCCCCATGTGTTTGCCGATGCGGCGATTGAGGATCTGCACGAAAATTGGGAAAACCTCAAAGCGAGCGAACGGCAAGCGCGGCAGTTGCATTCCATTTTGGATGATATTCCTAATGCACTACCGGCATTAACACGTGCGGCGAAAATCCAAAAGCGAGTTGCGCGAGTGGGCTTTGACTGGAGCGAACTGCCACCTGTTGTTGGTAAAGTACAGGAAGAGTTGGCCGAGGTGTTGGAAGAGGCCCAGTTATCACCGCAAAATCCGGCAAGATTACAAGAAGAAATGGGCGATTTGCTATTTGCAACGGTTAATCTGGCACGCCATCTGGGCGTAAATCCAGAAGAAGCCTTGCGGCAGGCCAACCATAAGTTTGAACGGCGTTTCCGCGGCGTAGAACAATGTGTGCAAGCGTCCGGCAAAGCCTTTGAGGAGCATACTTTGACCTCGTTGGATCAGTTTTGGGAACAGGTGAAACAGCAAGAACGGCACTGAGTCCACTTCAATTAATCTCATAATCAGGCAAATTTCTACCTCTAGCGGTTTGGTAAATCAGGCTGCCTTTGATATACTGTCGCCCCATCCCAGCGCTTAATCCCGAGCGTTGAATTCTTACTCTTTTTCTCAGGTTCAGCAATGACTACAAGGTATATCTTCGTAACCGGTGGTGTGGTTTCATCACTAGGCAAAGGCATTGCGGCAGCATCATTAGCCGCAATATTGGAGGCACGGGGCCTCAATGTGACCATCATGAAGCTGGATCCTTATATCAACGTTGATCCGGGCACTATGAGCCCAATCCAGCATGGCGAAGTGTTTGTCACTGAAGACGGTGCTGAAACTGACCTCGACCTAGGTCATTACGAACGTTTCATTCGTACTAAAATGGGGCGGCGCAACAACTTCACGACTGGCCGTATCTATGAAGAGGTGCTGCGCAAGGAGCGCCGTGGTGATTATCTCGGAGCCACCATTCAGGTGATCCCGCACATCACCAATGCCATCAAGGAAAAAGTGCTAGAAGGCGGTGAAGGCCATGATGTTGCCATCGTTGAAATTGGTGGTACCGTCGGTGATATTGAGTCCCTGCCATTTCTCGAGTCTATTCGTCAGTTAGGGGTTGAACTGGGCCGTGAGCGCAGCATGTTCATGCACCTGACTTTGGTGCCGTTTATCGGCCCCGCGCAGGAAGTGAAAACTAAACCCACCCAACAT
The DNA here is from genome assembly GCF_017368415.1 of Shewanella sp. 4t3-1-2LB. Lineage (NCBI taxonomy): Bacteria > Pseudomonadati > Pseudomonadota > Gammaproteobacteria > Alteromonadales > Shewanellaceae > Shewanella > Shewanella sp. 4t3-1-2LB. Next base: position 56,280 of record NZ_JAFNJD010000002.1, on the reverse strand, counting down.
TCTGTGAAAGAACTGCGCTCTATTGGGATTGCACCAGATATTCTGGTGTGTCGTGGTGACCGGGCAATTCCCGCCACTGAACGGGCGAAAATCTCACTGTTTTGTAACGTCGAAGAAAAAGCCGTTATCTCCTTGCGCGATGTTGATTCCATCTACAAGATTCCGGCGTTACTGCGCTCTCAAGGGCTGGATGAACTCGTTGTTAAACGTTTTGGCTTGCAATGTCCGGAAGCGGATCTGTCTGAATGGGAAAATGTGATTTACCAAGAAGCCAATCCCAATGGTGAAGTCACTATCGGCATGGTCGGTAAATATACCGAACTGCCTGATGCCTACAAATCGGTTAACGAAGCGTTGAAACATGCCGGCATTAAAACGCGTGTTTCAGTGCATATCAAATATATTGACTCTCAGACTGTTGAAGCTAAAGGCGTAGAAGTGCTCGACGGCCTTGACGGTATTCTGGTGCCTGGCGGCTTCGGTTCTCGTGGCATCGAAGGCAAAATTATGGCGGCACAATATGCCCGTGAACATAAATTGCCTTATTTCGGTATTTGTTTGGGACTGCAGGTGGCGCTGATCGAGTTTGCCCGTCATGTGGCGGGCATGGACGGTGCGCACTCTACTGAGTTTAATCCGGACACCCCTTATCCTGTAGTGGGTTTGATCACTGAATGGATTGATGAAGCGGGGCACGTAGAACACCGTGATGAAGCCTCAGATCTTGGTGGCACCATGCGCTTAGGTGCACAGCTATGCCATTTGTTGCCAGGCACCAAAGCCGCCGCCGCATATGGTCACGAAACCTGTGTTGAACGCCATCGCCATCGTTACGAAGTTAATAACACCTTTGTGCCGAAACTGGAGCAGGCTGGGTTGGTGTTCAGTGGCTTGTCTTCTGACCGCAAGTTGGTCGAGATGATTGAACTGCCGGATCATCCTTGGTTTGTCGCCGGTCAGTTTCACCCGGAATTTACTTCTACACCGCGCGATGGGCATCCGCTGTTTGAAGGGTTTGTATCTGCCGCCAGCGCGTACCAGAAGAGCAAGTTAGGCTAATACGGCAAGAAGCCGGTGCATTCATTTTTGTACCGGCTTTTTGATTAATGTCGGCAGCGGTTCATCAACGCTTGGATAATGTCGTATGATGGGGCATCGTTGCACTCTCAAGAACCCTGTACCCATGTCATGGGGATGCTATATGGGTACGGGTTTTTCTTTTAATTTTATCTTTGAACTGAGGATATTATGGCTAAGATCGTGAAAGTCTTTGGCCGCGAAATCATGGATTCGCGCGGTAACCCCACTGTAGAAGCTGAAGTGCATCTAGAAGGTGGATTTATCGGTATGGCTGCGGCCCCTTCTGGCGCCTCTACTGGCAGCCGTGAAGCACTGGAACTACGCGATGGTGACAAGAGTCGCTATCTGGGCAAAGGCGTACTGCAAGCTGTGGCTAATATCAATGGTCCTATCAGTGCCGCGTTAGTGGGCAAAGATGCTACGGCTCAAGCTGAACTTGATAGCATCATGATTGCACTTGATGGCACTGAAAACAAAGATAAGCTCGGCGCCAATGCCATCTTGGCGGTATCGCTGGCTGCAGCAAAGGCCGCTGCCGCATTTAAAGGAATACCGTTATACGCACATATCGCGGAACTGAACGGTACTCCAGGGCAATACAGTATGCCTGTGCCGATGATGAATATCCTTAACGGTGGTGAACATGCCGATAATAACGTCGATATTCAGGAGTTTATGGTTCAGCCCGTCGGTGCTAAGAATTTCCGCGAAGCGCTGCGTATGGGTGCCGAGATTTTCCATAATCTGAAAAAAGTGCTGAAGGCCAAAGGGCTTAATACGGCAGTAGGTGACGAAGGGGGTTTTGCGCCTAACCTAGCATCTAATGCCGATGCGTTAGCCGTAATCAAAGAGGCCATTGCGGCTGCTGGTTATGCCTTAGGAACCGACGTGACTCTAGCGCTAGATTGTGCAGCATCTGAGTTCTACAAAGATGGCAAATATGATCTTGCGGGTGAAGGTAAAGTATTTACCTCTCATCAGTTCTCCGATTTTCTGAAGTCACTGACGGAACAGTACCCCATTGTGTCTATCGAAGATGGATTGGATGAATCTGACTGGGAAGGCTGGGCTTATCTGACTAAGATCCTCGGTGATAAGATCCAGTTGGTCGGCGACGATCTATTTGTCACCAATACCAAAATTCTGGCGCGTGGTATCGAACAGGGCATCGGTAATTCAATTTTAATCAAATTCAACCAGATTGGTTCGCTGACAGAAACGCTAGCGGCTATCCGTATGGCAAAAGATGCGGGCTATACCGCAGTTATTTCGCATCGTAGTGGTGAAACCGAAGACGCCACGATTGCCGATCTGGCGGTTGGTACTGCGGCAGGGCAGATTAAAACCGGTTCGCTATGCCGTTCAGATCGTATTGCTAAATATAACCAGTTGCTACGAATTGAAGAGCAGTTGGGTGAAAAGGCCCCTTACCACGGTCTATCGGCAATCAAAGGGCAGGCGTAAGTCTCTTTTTTAGCAAGTTGGATACAATCAGACGTAAAAAGGCCGCCACTTGGTGGCCTTTTTTGTTGTACTATCTGTCGCAGAACATTTTGCCTAAAATGGTGACCCGCTGCCTATGAAACCTTTGCTCTTGTTAGGATGCCTGTTGCTTGGTCTGATGCAGTATCGGTTGTGGTGGGGTGATAATAGCCTCACAGAATATTTCCACCTAGAACATCAGATTGCTGAACAGCAACAAAATAATAATGAACTCGATGCCCGCAACCAGGCATTGAAAGAGGAAATCCTTGATTTGCGTAGCGGTAAGGAAGCGATTGAAGAGCGGGCCCGAAATGAGCTGGGATTCATTAAAAAGGGTGAAACTTTTTATCGGGTTGTGGGCGGTGAGCAGCGTTCGATGACCGTTTCTAATAATTGAGAGCACTTTTCCTTTAATATTTAACGCAGGACACCATGAATCAATCTGAATTATCGGTTGACCGTATGCCGCATGCGTCTCAGACCGTGGTTGCTATTGTCCCCGCCGCTGGTGTTGGCAGTCGTATGGGCGCGGATTGTCCCAAACAGTATCTGCCATTGCTGAATGGCTGTATTCTCGGTTACACACTACAGCTATTACTCAATCATCCTGCGATATCTCAGGTTGTCGTAGCGCTGCATCCACAAGATCGCTATTTCACCCAGTTACCACAAGCTAGTCATCCTAAAATATTAACCGTTGTTGGCGGTTCTCAACGGGCGGATTCCGTGCTGGCAGCCTTGAAACAACTGTCTCAGCCTGATGTCTGGGCCTTGGTGCATGATGCTGCCAGACCGTGCCTCACCCATGCCGATATCGATAAGTTATTGGCATCAAGGCAACAATTCCCGCAAGGCGCTATTCTGGCGGCACCAGTGCGTGACACCATGAAACGGGCGGCCGTTGATGGCAGTATCAGTGAAACCGTATCCCGTGATGCTTTGTGGCATGCGTTGACCCCGCAATTATTTCCAGCGCAGTTGTTGCAACATAACTTGTCACAGGCAATTGCGGCAGGGGTACAGATAACCGATGAAGCGTCGGCAATGGAGTGGGCTGGCGTGCGTCCGGGCTTGGTGGCCGGACGCAGTGATAACATTAAGGTGACACATCCAGAAGATTTGCCGTTGGCCGCTTTATTTCTGCAGCATCAGCAGCGTTCGTAAAGCGGGCAGCACACTTGGAGACATTGATGAAAATACGTATCGGACATGGGTTTGATGTCCATAAATTTGGTGCCGAGCAACCGTTGATCCTCGGGGGCGTTGTTGTGCCTCACGAGATTGGGCTGATTGCGCATTCTGATGGTGATGTGGTGTTACATGCGGTGGCCGATGCCTTACTGGGCGCGATGGCGCTGGGCGATATCGGTAAGCACTTTCCCGACACCGATCCCCAGTTTAAAGGGGCTGATAGCCGGGTTTTGTTACGTCACTGTTTTGAGTTGGTGAAACAGCGTGGTTATGCCTTAGGTAATCTGGATGTAACTATCATTGCACAAGCCCCGAAGATGGCACCACATGTCCAGGCAATGCGCGAAGTTTTGGCGAGTGACTTACAGGCCGAGTTAGATGCCGTTAACGTGAAAGCAACGACGACAGAGAAACTTGGATTCACTGGACGAAAAGAAGGAATAGCGGTCGAAGCAGTGGTGTTACTGCAGGCGTATAGTGAGGAGCAGGTTGCGTGGTAGAACTGCATTATCTTTATGGAAAACCGGCTAGTCGTGGCAATTTGCGTACGGTTAACGAAGACTTTCTGGTACAGGAATTACTGCCATTTACCCCGACAGGCGAAGGTGAACACCATCTGTTACATATCCGCAAGCGTGGTCTTAATACTGTAGCGGTGGCGGAATTGTTGGCAAAATTTGCGGGTGTGCACCCCAAAGAGGTGACGTTCGCCGGACAAAAAGACAAAAACGCTGTTACTGAACAGTGGTTTGGTGTGCGCATCCCCGGGAAGGAAACACCTGATTGGCAACAGTTAAACAGTGATAATCTGCAGATACTCTCCAGTCAGCGGCACAGCAAAAAGTTGCGGATAGGGGCGCTCACAGGTAACCGCTTTACGCTCATTCTGCGAGATGTTACCGATGTTGAAGAGGTGCAGCAGCGATTAGAACAGATCCGAGAGCGGGGCGTCCCCAACTATTTTGGTGAGCAGCGATTTGGCCATCATGGTGGCAATATCGCCAAAGCCCGGGAGATGTTAGCGGGTAAAAAAGTGAAGGATCGCAACAAACGCTCTTTATATCTCTCTGCGTTACGGTCCATGTTGTTTAACGCGGTGGTTGCGGCAAGATTACAGCAATATCCGGGAACGCTGTTGCCGGGTGATTGTGTCATGCTGGCGGGTAGCAATAGCTTTTTTGTTGCTGAGCAATGGGACGAAGTGCTTAAAAACCGATTAGCCGCGCAGGATATTCAGTTATCTGCGCCTTTGTGGGGCCGTGGTCGAGCGTTGGCGACCGGCGAGGCGTTGCTCTTTGAGTCCGCCGTATTGGCAGATTATGCGGCCGATCTTGATGCGCTGGAGCATGCCGGATTGTCACAGGAACGGCGGCCACTGATGTTGTGTCCGCAAGCGATGAGCTGGGCGGTAATCCCAGAAGGTTTGCGGTTGAGTTTTGTGTTGCCTGCGGGCGCCTACGCTACCTCCGTCCTCCGGGAAGTGGTGGATTATACCGATGTAGCAGACGTTCGTTGGCAACAAGCCGTGGCCGCAAGAGAAGCGCAACAGGACAGGTAAGCGACAATGAAAATTCTGGTCAGTAATGATGATGGCGTGACCGCGCCGGGGATTAAGGTGCTGACAGAGACGCTGTCGCAATTGGCAAACGTATTGACGGTGGCACCCGATCGCAACTGTTCTGGTGCAAGTAACTCATTAACCTTGACTAATCCTTTAAGGATTAATAAGTTAGATAACGGCTACATTGCAGTTAATGGCACCCCAACAGATTGTGTGCATCTGGCTATCCGTGAACTCTGTGATGGTGAGCCGGACATGGTGGTATCAGGCATTAACGCCGGTGCCAATATGGGCGACGATACCCTATATTCAGGGACGGTTGCAGCGGCGATGGAAGGCCGTTTTTTGGGGTTACCAGCGGTTGCTGTGTCCTTGGCTGGGCGCGCATTAACGCACTATGGCACGGCTGCCGCCTATACGTTGAAGATTATTGAAGGGTTGAAGCGATATCCTATCGCATCTGATCAGATCCTTAATATCAATGTGCCAGACTTACCCATGGATCAAATTCAAGGGATTCGCGTGACCCGGTTAGGAACCCGACATAAAGCCGAAGATATGGTTCGTACCACCGACCCACATGGTCGCGAGATCTTCTGGCTTGGTCCTCCGGGAATTGAACTTGATGTTGGTGATGATACGGATTTTTACGCGGTGGCTCAGGGTTATGTGTCTATTACGCCGTTAACTGTAGATCTGACCGCTTATCGACAGTTATCAAAATTGCAACAGTGGATTGAGAAATTATGAGTCGCGTGGCTTCAGCATCAGCGGCATTACAGTTAACCCGTAAGCTCAGCGAGGCTGGGATCTCTCATCCTGGCGTGTTACAGGCGTTGGCCGCTACGCCTAGGGAACTGTTTGTCGATGGTGCTTTGGCACACAAAGCTTATGAAAACACGGCGTTACCTATTGGTTCCGGGCAAACTATTTCACAGCCTTATATCGTGGGACGCATGACGGAACTGGTGCTGACCGTTAATCCGGCTAAGGTACTGGAAATTGGTACTGGCTCTGGTTATCAGGCCGCAATTTTGGCGCAACTGGTGCCCCAGTTATATACCGTAGAACGGATCAAGAGCCTACAAATCCAGGCGAGGCAACGACTCAAGCGTCTAGATTTGCACAATGTGTCATTCAAGTATGGAGACGGTTGGCAGGGATGGGAAAATCGAGCCCCGTTTGATGCTATTGTGGTTACTGCAGCAGCAGCAGAGATCCCAGAGGCGTTGTTGCAGCAATTGGCAGATGGCGGTGTGCTGGTGGTACCCGTTGGCGAGAATAACCAGCAACTGCTGCGGATTGTCAGGGACGGGGAGCGATATAGTTCTAGCGTTATTGAAGCTGTCAGATTTGTGCCTTTGGTCAGTGGCGCTTTGGCCTGAACAGCTGTTGCCATCAAACAGAGAGGAATGGCGTGTCTCAGGGAACATATTACAGGGTTGTTCGTTTGCTGCTCCATTGGATTTGCCAATGCGTGCTGCTGTGCGCAACCTTGCTGATGGTTTCTGCCTGTAGCTTCCAATCCCATCGTCCTGCTCCCGTGTATTCTGTTAATGGTTCCCGGCCCATCTTTGATAAGGGATACCTTAATTCCGCCAGAACTTACAAAGTCAATAAAGGCGATACCCTTTATTCCATTGCTTGGGCCGCAGATAAAGATTACCGCGATCTGGCAAAACTGAATCAGCTCGACGCAGCCTACACCATATACCCAGGGCAGGTTCTATATCTGATACCTACAACCTCATCTCAACGCCTCCATAAATCGAGCAATTACTCCAAACAGAGTAGTAAAAAACAAGAGAATAAAATTAAAGAAAAACAATTAGATAATAAAAAAATTGGTACAGTTAAATCTGCACAACCTCCGGTACAAAAAACACTTGATTCCGCTCAAAACTCTGCGTACTCTGTAACCACTGGTAAACAGGTTGTTAACGAAATTGTCCACAGTTCAGGCGTAGTTTTACCTGATAATGTCAGTCAGTGGTTATGGCCTGCTAATGGCGCCCTGATAGCAACCTTTTCCAGTACAGAACAAGGCAATAGAGGAATTAAGATTGCTGGTAATCGCGGCGATATTATAAAAGCTGCAGCAGATGGTCGGGTTGTATATGCGGGTAATGCTTTGCGAGGATATGGGAATCTCGTCATTATCAAGCATAGTGATGATTATCTGAGTGCGTATGCTCACGCCGATAAGATCTTAGTGAAGGAACAACAGAATGTGTCCGCAGGACAAACTATTGCCAAGATGGGTAGCACAGGGACTGATCGGGTAATGTTACATTTTGAAATTCGTTACCATGGTCAGTCTGTTGACCCGTTGAATTATTTACCCAAACGTTGATGGTTTGGTGCCACTTTGGCATTGGAGGAAAGCGCCAGATGTAGATTGTTGTCGAAATTTTTGGGAGAGCACATTATGAGCCGAAATAATACCAACGCTTCCGTGCAAGAAGATGCAGATTTTTCAATTGAGATGGATTTGCAACAGGTTGACGCTCTTGCTGAGCGAGTGCAGGACGACCTGCAGAAAAACCTTGATGCCACTCAGTTGTATCTAAGCGAAATCGGTTTTTCTCCCTTGTTAACAGCCGAGGAGGAAGTTTTCTTTTCACGTAAAGCTCTCCGTGGTTGCGAAAAATCGCGTAACCGAATGATTGAAAGCAATCTCAGATTAGTTGTTAAAATTGCCCGCCGTTATAACAATCGTGGCTTGGCGCTGCTAGATCTTATTGAAGAAGGTAACTTAGGATTGATACGGGCAGTTGAAAAGTTCGATCCAGAACGTGGCTTCCGTTTTTCTACCTATGCAACTTGGTGGATCCGTCAGACCATTGAACGGGCCATCATGAATCAGACTCGTACCATTCGTTTGCCGATCCATGTAGTAAAAGAACTCAATGTCTATCTGCGTACTGCCCGCGAGTTGGCACATAAGCTGGATCATGAACCAACAGCAGAAGAGATTGCTGAAAGACTTGATTTGCCCAGTGCTGACGTTAGTCGCATGTTGAAGTTGAACGAAAAAATCACCTCGGTAGATACCCCCATTGGCGGTGACAACGAGAAAGCTTTGTTAGATGTATTGCCCGATGATGATAGCTACACCCCAGATGCTCAAGTTCAGGAAGAGGATATCTCCAAGTCTGTGGTGAAATGGCTTAATGAGCTGAATATTAAGCAGCGGGAAGTATTAGCACGTCGTTTCGGCTTGTTGGGTTATGAGCCCGCCACCTTGGAAGATGTGGGAACTGAGATAGGTCTTACCCGTGAGCGCGTCAGACAGATCCAAGTAGAAGCATTGAAACGTTTACGGGATATGATTTCCGCTCAGGGCTTATCGGTAGAAGCTTTGTTTAAGATGTAATTTGTAGCGATTGCAAAAAAAGCGCACATAAATGTGCGCTTTTTCATCACGTAGATGATCACTGTTAGGTTAACTGGGTTTAGCTAACGCCCGTAATTTATATAACAGATCTAACGCTGCTTTAGGGGTAATTTCATCAAGATTAAGTCGCTGCAACGCCAGCTCAACTTCTGATGTTGCGTTTTCAAAAGGCAGGCTTGACTGCATCGGCATCGGGCTAGTGTTGCCACTGTGGCTATCTCTGGCTTCCAATTCCTGCAATTTCATTTTTGCGGCTTTAATCACATGAGCTGGAACGCCAGCCAGCGCCGCGACCTGCAAGCCGTAGCTCTTGCTAGCAGCCCCTTCCTGCACTGCGTGCATGAACACTATGGTGTCTGCATGCTCTACGGCATCCAGATGCACGTTGATCACCTGCGGTAACAACTCAGATAGTTGCGTCAGTTCAAAATAGTGAGTGGCAAACAATGTAAGCGCCCCCAGTTTCCTAGCGAGGTACTCGGCTGCTGCCCAGGCCAATGACATGCCGTCATAGGTAGATGTGCCTCGCCCAATTTCGTCCATCAGCACCAAGCTGTTGGCGGTAGCATTGTGCAGAATATTTGCCGTTTCTGTCATCTCGACCATAAAGGTCGAGCGACCGGATGCGAGATCATCTGAGGCGCCGATGCGGGTGAATATGCGATCAATTGGGCCAATAGTTGCGCTGGTTGCCGGCACAAAACTGCCGATGTATGCCATCAGCGTTATCAGTGCCACTTGCCGCATATAAGTAGATTTACCGCCCATGTTGGGGCCAGTCACAATCAGCATACGGCGCTTGGGATTAAGCACCACCGGGTTGGCAATAAATGGGGATTGACTCACCCGCTCTACAACCGGGTGCCGACCGTCATCAATATCAATCCCAGTATGGTCACTCAACTCAGGTTGACAATAATTAAAGGATTCGGCGCGCTCGGCAAAATTACTCAGTACGTCTAATTCCGACGCTGCCATAGCAAAGCACTGTAATGCATACAGTTTAGGCAGTAGCAGATCAAACAACTCATCCCATAACTGTTTTTCTAGTGCGAGCGCTTTCCCCTGACTAGAGAGCACTTTTTCTTCATATTCTTTTAGTTCGGGGATAATGTAGCGTTCGGTATTTTTCAGTGTTTGTCGCCGTTGATAGCTTAGGGGCACTTGCGCAGATTGGCCCCGTGACACTTCAATGTAATAACCATGCACCCGATTGAAGCCCACTTTTAGTGTGGCTATGCCTGTGCGTTCCTTTTCACGAACTTCCAGTTGTTGTAGGTAGTCAGACGCACCATCGCTTAGGCTGCGCCAGTCATCGAGCTCCGCGTTGTAACCTTCACGAATGACACCACCATCGCGAATAAGCACCGGTGGATTATCCACAATGGCACGTTGCAGCAGCGACAGCTCATGTGGAAACTCACTGAGCTGTTCACTGAGTTGCCGCAGATGAGGCTGCTGCAGCGTCGATAATTGTTGTTGGATCTCCGGTAACAACTCCAATGCCTGACGTAAACGCGCAAGATCGCGTGGTCGGGCATTGCGGATTGCCAACCTAGCAATAATGCGTTCAACATCGCCCAGTGATTTAAGCAATTGGTGCAGCGACTCGTGTTGTCCCGTTGTTAGCAGTTCTGCCACAGCCTGATGCCGTGCTTCAATCAAAGCGCGGTTGCGTAGTGGCTGGTGGATCCAGCGTTGTAACATGCGGCTCCCCATGGGGGTCGCCGTCGCATCCAACACCGCTGCTAACGTGTTTTCTCGGCCACCGGAAAGGTTTTGCGTAAGCTCTAAATTGCGTCTAGTTGCCGCATCCAGCACTATGCTGTCGCTAGGGCTGAATTGATGAATGGCATTAATGTGTGGCAAAGCAGTGCGCTGAGTATCGCGTACATACTGCATCAAACAACCTGCCGCCTGTAGTGATAGACGTGCCTGTTGAATACCAAAACCATGCAGATCTTTGGTGCCAAACTGATCTAGCAATAGGCGCATTGCCGTGTCGAAATCAAATTCCCACTCGGGGCGACGACGTTTACCTTTGATGCTATTGAGCAGTTGCTGTTGGGTAAAATCTTCACTGTAAAGAAGCTCGGCAGGTTTTGTCCGTTGTAGCTCAGCTTCAAGGCTCTCTAGGTCTTCCAGTTCAGTGACAATGAAACGTCCAGATGCAACATCAAGAGTGGCATACCCAAAACCCGTTTTGCCTTCATAAACGGCCGCCAGCAGATTGTCCTGCCGCTCTTGTAGTAACGCCTCATCTGTTAATGTGCCGGGGGTAACGATACGGACTACCTTGCGCTCAACCGGTCCTTTTGCCAATGCGGGATCGCCAATCTGCTCGCAGATAGCGACAGACTCACCTTGTTGTACCAGCTTGGCCAAGTAGGTTTCCACTGCATGGTATGGAATGCCAGCCATTGGAATGGGTTCACCACCGCTCTTACCCCGAGCGGTAAGGGAAATACCGAGTAATTCGGAAGCTCGGCGGGCATCGTCATAAAACAATTCATAAAAGTCGCCCATCCGGTAAAACAACAACATATCGCTATGCTGAGCTTTCATCGATAGGTATTGCCGCATCATGGGCGTGTGTTTTTCGAAGTCGTCATCGAGGCTGGCAGCTGTGTTTTGCATCATAAGCTTGCGCTGTTTGTCCGTTAGTTATTCAAGGAATTCTCTGTACAATCAGGTTGGCAATATTAACAGGTATTTAGGGGGGATGAAGTTTAGGAGACAAATTTTATCATAGTCTAGTGAGTGCTAGGGACCATTGAGGTCAGCCAATTAGCGCTGGCAAATTAATCATACTCAGGGCTTGATACTGTATGATTGTACAGTATACTACTGTCTAAACGTTAAAACGATTTATACCCGTCCGGGTGATGACAGGCATTTCAGACAACTCATTGGTTGTCGTAAGAGGGAATCAGAATGAAGATTGATCCGAACAAAGAGAAAGCGCTAAACGCCGTGTTGGGCCAGATTGAAAAGCAATTTGGCAAAGGCTCAATTATGAAATTGGGCGAAGACAGAAGCATGGATGTGGAAACGATTTCCACCGGTTCGCTCTCTCTCGATGTTGCCTTGGGTGCCGGTGGTTTGCCACTTGGACGTATTGTTGAAATCTACGGACCTGAATCTTCAGGGAAAACCACGCTGACATTAGAGGTGATTGCGGCTGCTCAACGCGAAGGTAAAGTGTGCGCCTTTATTGACGCAGAACATGCATTGGACCCTATCTATGCCCGTAAATTAGGGGTGGATATTGATAATCTGCTCTGCTCTCAGCCAGACACAGGTGAACAGGCATTGGAAATCTGCGATGCATTGACTCGCAGTGGCGCGGTGGATGTCATTATTGTTGACTCCGTTGCTGCGTTGACGCCTAAAGCTGAGATTGAAGGTGAGATTGGTGATTCCCATATGGGGCTGGCAGCGCGCATGATGAGCCAGGCCATGCGCAAATTGGCGGGTAATCTCAAACAGTCCAACACACTACTGATTTTTATCAACCAGATCCGTATGAAGATCGGGGTAATGTTCGGCAATCCAGAAACTACAACTGGTGGTAATGCGCTGAAGTTTTATGCTTCCGTGCGTCTGGATATTCGCCGTACCGGTTCGATTAAAGAAGGCGATGAAGTTATCGGTAACGAAACCCGAGTTAAAGTGGTTAAAAATAAAGTTGCTGCACCTTTCAAACAGGCTGATTTCCAGATTCTTTATGGTAAAGGTATTAACCGTGTTGGTGAATTGGTTGACTTGGGTGTGGCGCATAAACTTATTGAAAAATCAGGCGCTTGGTACAGCTATAAGGGAGATAAAATCGGTCAGGGACGCGCTAATGCGGGTAAATTCCTGCAAGATAACCCAGAGATTGCGCAAGAGATTGATACTCAGTTGCGTGAGATGTTACTGCATAAAGGTGGCGTTGCTGCGCCTGCTGCGGTTGAGACTGCGGGTGATGATAATATCGATATGGAAACTGGAGAGATCTTCTGAGCGAGTCATTAATGGACATTGCGGTGGCGCTGTTAGCGCGCCGCGATTATAGCCGGAGCGAATTGTGCGCCCGGCTGACAGACAAAGGATTTGCAAAAACCGAGATAGAGCAACTTGCCGATAAACTGGAAGCACAAGGCATTGTTGACGATAAACGTTATGCTGTGGCCCTTATTCGTTCACAGATCTCCAAAGGGCACGGGCCTGCACGGATCCGCCAGACGGGGTTGCAGAAAGGTTTACCAAAAAGCTGTATCGAAGCAGCGTTAGATATTGCTGATTGTGACTGGGTGGACTTAGCTCGTCAGCGCATCCAGAAAAAATACGCGATAACTGACGGTACCATTGATGCTAAAGAGCGTGCCAAGCGTATTCGGCATTTGTTGGGGCAGGGGTTCAGTTACGATCAGATTGCTGCAGCCTTGGACTACGATCCCTATGAGTAAGTACTTTTAATTTAATGGCTATCACCTTGTTTTGACTTACTTCTTTTAGCTATCGAGTTAACCCTGGTTTTACGTTGATTTGGTTGTAGCGATGCTCGTTTCTTTTTTTGCTATTTCCCCTAACACCTTTGTTTAGACGCTTGAAATACATTTGTAGCTATACCTCATCGGTTGGGTCAGGAGTACCTACATTCTTTGACCCCTTGGGTTCTCCAACTTATACCAACAGTCGTTCAGCGAATTCGTGGCAATTCTGATTATTGCTTTGTTCGTGAGGTCATATTGATTAACGCCTATTGTTCCTGCAAATCTTAGATCTCCCACTGATATTGATGATCTTCACCAGAGATTTAACTGATTCAAATGTGCGGTCAGTGATTCTAATTGGTATTCTCTCCCCGCACGCTTATAATGGCAGACCTTTATGTATAACAGTGGCCGGCAGCCTAGCTTCAGGCCATTTTTTGTCGTTTACCGCTTAAGTTATTCAGGACGATTTCATGTATCAGACCACCGCCGCACTGCGAAGTGCTTTTCTGGAGTTTTTCCGAAAGAATGGTCATCAGGTCGTAGACAGCAGCTCCTTAGTGCCGGGCAATGACCCGACACTGCTGTTTACCAATGCCGGGATGAACCAGTTTAAAGACGTGTTCCTCGGTAATGAAAAACGCAGCTACAGCCGTGCCACTACTGCTCAGCGCTGTGTACGTGCTGGTGGTAAGCATAATGATTTAGATAACGTCGGTTATACCGCGCGTCACCACACATTTTTTGAAATGCTGGGTAATTTCAGCTTCGGCGACTATTTCAAACATGATGCCATTCGTTTTGCCTGGACTTTTCTCACTGAAGAACTAAAGCTGCCCAAGGAAAAACTGTGCGTTACCGTTTATCAAAACGATGACGAAGCCTTTGATATCTGGAATAAAGAAATCGGTATTCCAGCTGAAGATATCATCCGCATCGGTGATAACAAGGGAGCACCTTATGCGTCAGATAACTTCTGGCAGATGGGTGATACCGGTCCTTGTGGTCCATGCACAGAAATTTTTTACGATCACGGTGCTCATATCTGGGGTGGACGTCCTGGAACACCAGAAGAAGATGGCGACCGTTTCATCGAGATCTGGAATATCGTCTTTATGCAGTTTAACCGTCAGGCCGACGGTACCATGCTGCCATTGCCTAAGCCATCAGTAGATACCGGCATGGGGCTGGAACGTATCTCTGCCATTATGCAGAAGGTACATTCCAATTATGAAATCGATGTATTTAAGACCCTGATTGCCAAGACTGCTGAGATCATTGGTGTTACAGATCTGGAAGATAAATCCTTACGCGTGATTGCTGACCATATTCGCTCTTGCGCATTCTTAGTGGCGGATGGGGTGATGCCATCTAACGAAGGCCGCGGTTATGTACTGCGTCGCATTATCCGTCGTGCCGTACGTCACGGTTACAAGTTAGGTGCTAGCAATACCTTCTTCTATAAGCTGGTGCCGACACTGATTGAGGTGATGGGCGAGGCTGCCAAGGATCTTAAGACCACTCAGAGTGTTGTAGAGAACGCCTTGAAAGCGGAAGAAGAGCAGTTTGCCCGTACGCTAGAGCGCGGTCTGGGGATCCTTGATAATGCGCTCGCGGACATTAAAGGCAATGTCTTGGATGGTGAAACAGCATTCAAACTTTACGACACTTACGGTTTCCCGCTGGATTTAACCGCTGATGTTTGCCGTGAACGTGATATCACAGTAGATGAGGCGGGGTTTGATGTGGCAATGGCCGCCCAGCGCAGCCGTGCACAGGCTGCTGGTCAGTTCGCTGCTGATTATAACGCCGGTATTAAAAGCGATATCGATAGCCATTTCTGTGGCTATGAAGCGCTAAATGGCGCAGGTAAAGTGCAAGCTATTTATGTGAACGGTCAACCAGTTGATGCCGTGTTACCTGGGCAGGAAGCAGTTATTATTCTTGATAATACTCCATTCTATGGCGAATCCGGCGGACAGGTGGGGGATAAAGGTACACTGTCAGCAGCGGGCACCGAGTTCACCGTAAAAGATACTCAAAAATATGCCCAAGCTATCGGTCATCTTGGCGTATTGGTTGAGGGAAGCCTTAAGCTGGGACAGACCGTCAACGCCAACGTGGACAAGAAGCTGCGCCATCGCACTCAGTTGAATCATTCAGTGACTCATTTGTTACATGCCGCTCTCCGCAAGGTGCTGGGGACTCATGTGGCACAGAAAGGCTCATTGGTGGATCCCGAACGTCTGCGTTTTGATTTTTCACACTTTGAAGCCATGACCACAGAGCAACTCGCTGAAGTGGAGGATTTGGTGAATACCCAGATCCGTCGTAACCATCAACTGCAGATCGCCGAAATGGATCTTGAACAAGCCAAAGCCAAAGGTGCTATGGCGCTGTTTGGTGAAAAATATGATACCCGTGTCCGTGTTGTGACGATGGGGGATTTTTCCGTAGAGCTATGCGGCGGTACTCATGTTGGCCGCACCGGTGATATTGGGTTATTCAAGATTGTATCTGAAAGTGGTATTGCTGCGGGTATCCGCCGTATTGAAGCGGTCACCGGCGCAGCAGCAATGGCTTATATCTCCCAGCAGCAACAGGAATTGGCCGAAGCCGCTGCTCTGTTAAAAGGGGATACACATTCCGTTGTCGCCAAGTTAAAAGCACAATTGGATCGTGCTAAACAGCTGGAGAAAGAGATTTCACAGTTGAAAGATAAGCTGGCCGCTGCGGCAAGTGCTGATCTGGTGAATGAAGTGACCGATGTCGCCGGTACCAAGGTATTGGTGAAGCTGCTTGATGGGGTTGATGCCGGAGCCTTACGCGGTTTACTGGATGAACTAAAACAGAAGTTGCAGTCTGGCATTGTGGTTCTGGGCACTGCTCACGATGGCAAAGTAAACCTAATTGCGGGTGTCACTAAAGATCTTACTGGCAAAGTCAAGGCAGGCGACTTAGTCGCGATGGTGGCGACACAGGTTGGCGGCAAAGGCGGTGGCCGTCCTGATATGGCGCAGGCGGGGGGCAGTGAACCTGAAAAGCTACCTTCTGCATTAAATACGGTGCTGCCATGGTTGCAGGAGCGTCTGTAAACCACATTTGCTGAGGTTTCTGTGACAACAGCAGTAACGCACCGTGGCTCACGGTTGTATGTCAAAAAGTTCGGTGGCACATCACTAGGGTCACTGGAACGAATAGAAATTGTCGCCGAACAGCTCGCCGAGGCATATCACCTTGGCGAGCTGCAAGTGATTGTTTGTTCAGCGATGGCGGGCGAAACAAATCGGTTATACGCCTTGGCACAGCAGTTGGACGAAAACGCTTCTGCGCGTGAATTGGATATGCTGGCGAGCACCGGCGAGCAAGTGAGTATTGCTTTACTCGCTATTGCACTGCAGAAACGAGGTATTAGCGCTCGTTCGCTGCTGGCATCGCAGCTGCCTATTCGTACTTCTGCATCGCACGGTGCTGCAGAAATTACACAGATAGAAACCTCTTATTTGCTGCAGTTACTTCAAGAGGGCATAGTCCCTATTATCGCTGGATTTCAAGGCATCAATGCAAATGGGGATATTACCACGCTTGGACGAGGTGGCTCCGATACTACCGCAGTAGCCATTGCTGCGGCATTACATGCTGAGGAATGCCAGATTTTTACGGATGTTGATGGCGTTTTTACCACCGACCCGGCAATAGAACCCACCGCCAGAAGGCTGGATGCAATCAGTTTTACGGAGATGTTGGCACTGGCAAGAAATGGTGCCAAGGTTTTGCATCCTGACTCAGTTGCTACTGCTCAGCGCTGTTGTGTTCCGCTGCGGGTACTCTCTAGTTTTAACCCAGGTCGGGGAACGTTGATCGTTGACAATTTGCCGCGCTCCAGCGGTATCACTGGTATTGCTGTTGCCCGTAATCAAGCGTTACTTACCAAGGCTGTGACGGTTGGGAATGGTGATTTTAATCAGCAGATGCGGCAATTGTTGCAGCATTGCGGTGTGGCTTTTGAATCAAATGATACGGTGTCGGATAGTTGGTTTGTGGTGGGGCAGCAACATATTACTCAGGTGGTTACCGCCATGGAGCGAAAACCTGACAGCATTCCGGTAAATTGTCAGTCGTCATTGACCCGACTCTCGCTTGTGGGGGCAATAGTGTCTTCTTTTACATCTATAAGCAACGAGTTGCACCTGATGTTGGATGGTGAAGGTATCGATGTTAAGCTGTCGAGCTGGTCGGCTACCACTTTGTCAGTATGGGTAGATGAAGCAAATGCAGACAAGGCTGTTCGCGTGCTGCATCACGCTTTTGGACTAAATAAGGCGCAGTAAAACAAGGCTTTTAGTATTGAATACTATTATTTTGTACTAAGCTCACCCTATAATAGATACCAGAACGGATAAGCGCCGTAATAAAATATGGATAATAGAGGAGCAAGCTAATGCTGATTTTGACTCGTCGTGTTGGCGAAACACTGATGATTGGTGACGAGGTCACAGTTACAGTGCTGGGGGTGAAAGGTAACCAGGTGCGTATCGGCGTGAATGCGCCTAAAGAGGTCTCTGTGCATCGTGAAGAGATCTATCAACGCATCCAGTCTGAAAAAAGTGGCTCTTCCTCAGAAGGCGGCGACTATTGATCCTATGTTGCAGGATCTCGTAAAGATACACTGAAGAGCCAGCCTAAACCGCTGGCTTTTTTATTGTGCTAATTTATAAAAAAGCCTTGTTTTTGGCAGTGTTGCAGCGTATTTGCACGATATGATTAAAAACAGGGCAAACGGTTTGCCTTTCCCAAAAAGCGTTTGACTTATTTTCTTCAAACAGTAATATGTGCGCCAAGAAAAAGTGGAGAGGTGGCCGAGTGGCCGAAGGCGCTCCCCTGCTAAGGGAGTATGGGCTTTAACTCCCATCGAGGGTTCGAATCCCTCCTTCTCCGCCATTTTCTTAACGAAAACTGCGCATGTAGCTCAGCTGGATAGAGTACCTGGCTACGAACCAGGTGGTCGGAGGTTCGACTCCTTCCATGCGCACCATTTTCGTTTATAGCAGTAAAGAATACGTTTTGCGCATGTAGCTCAGCTGGATAGAGTACCTGGCTACGAACCAGGTGGTCGGAGGTTCGACTCCTTCCATGCGCACCATTCTGCTTTAATTCCCATTGTTTCAATGCGCATGTAGCTCAGCTGGATAGAGTACCTGGCTACGAACCAGGTGGTCGGAGGTTCGACTCCTTCCATGCGCACCATTGGGATTTATAGCCTGCGCTCAACAGACAATTAACTGCGCATGTAGCTCAGCTGGATAGAGTACCTGGCTACGAACCAGGTGGTCGGAGGTTCGACTCCTTCCATGCGCACCATTGTCTGCTCATATTTCAAATTATGCGCATGTAGCTCAGCTGGATAGAGTACCTGGCTACGAACCAGGTGGTCGGAGGTTCGACTCCTTCCATGCGCACCAATTTGCGGAGAGGTGGCCGAGTGGCCGAAGGCGCTCCCCTGCTAAGGGAGTATGGGCTTTAACTCCCATCGAGGGTTCGAATCCCTCCTTCTCCGCCATTCTTCTGTTTTTTCACTGCTGCAAATCCCACAATTACCACTGCTTAAAATGGTCTTTAGCCCATGATTGGATTTGTCAATTAGGCCGTCAACCAGATAGCAAATGCCAGTAAACAGATCACCACTGCACTGATACCAATGATCCACACAAAGCCTTTTGCCCCTTGCGAGACCGGAATGCCATTAAAACGCAAGAATGCCAGCCATAGCAGCGATAAAATAAGTGGCAGAAATAAGAAGCGGCCCATAAACAGAAGACTCCAGACAAGCATGTGTCGCTAATAATAACGACAGTTATGGATGAGAAAAAGGCCGCATGCGCGGCCCTTTGTGACAGAAGAACTTTTGCTACACTGTCTCAGCATCGGTAGCATTGCTGTAGAACTTTTCTGTATTGACTTCGTTTTCAGATTTTCCCACCACCACTGCAGTCATCATATCACCGGTAATATTGGTACAGGTGCGGATCATGTCTATCACCCGATCAATAGCGGCAATATAGGCAATCCCCTCCAAGGGTAGACCGATAACACCCAACGTCACCGTTAACATCACCATCGCACTGCCAGGCACCCCGGCAGTGCCTACAGAGGCAATGGTAGCCGTTATGGCAATCAATACGTAATCTGTCATATCCAATGGGATACCGTAAATCTGCGCAATAAAAATAGACGCAATTGCCGGGTAGATACCACCACAGCCGTCCATATTCATGGTGGCACCTAACGGCAACACGAAAGCACTGTAGCGTTCAGATACCCCCATGGCTTGTGCACAACGGGTGGTGACTGGTAGCGTTCCGTAACTGGAGGCGGTACTAAAGGCAACTAATTGTGCTGGCATGGCTTTACGAAAAAACTGCCATGGGCTTAGTCCTGCGGCAAATTTTACCAACCCACCGTAGACACAGATGATATGTAGCAGAGCGGCGATATAAATAGCCAGAATGAACTTTGCTAACGGCGCTAAACTACTGATGCCATATTTACCAACGACCCAGGCCATCAAACCAAATACCCCAATGGGAGTCAGTTTCATGACGAGGCGTGTCAGTTGAAACATCACTTCTGCACCTGCGTGAATAGCTGCTTGCAGTGGCTTGGCTTTTTCGCCGACCATGTTGATGGCAATGCCCACCAGTGCAGCGAACACGATGATCTGTAATACGTTACCTTGCGCTAACGATTCGAACGGGTTGCTTGGGATCATATCCAGCAGTACCTGAGCAAAACCGGGAATGTTGCGTTCCCGTACCTCGGTAGTTGCCAGTTCAATAGTGCCACCCATGTCGATAAGACTGCCAACTGCCAACCCGATAAGCGATGCCAGCGTACCAGTCAGCATAAACATGCCGAGGGTTTTGATACTCAGGCGCTTCAGCCCTACTTCACTGCCCAGCGCGGTGATGCTGGAGACAATGGCACAGAATACTAATGGCGCAACTAGCATTGTAATTGCTTTAATGAACAGATCACCCAAGGGTTTCAATACTGTCGCTTTATCCCCGAGGAATACTCCTAGCAGGGCGCCGAGCACAAAGCCCGCAACCACCTTTTGCCAAAATGGGATACGTTTATAGGTTTGCCAAATCATGAGATTTCCAGAGTTGTTGGCCGTTATCGGTCCGTTGTCATTATTGTTACTGCCATGTGGGTTGCCCGTTCATGGTCAGATGGCGGGATTGTAATCCTTTGTTGCTAAATGGCGGTAAAACCTTTTTTTATAGCTTATGGTGATATTAAGGATTGTTTTAATGAGTTAAAAGCTTTGTTTTTTGTTAATCATGTCAAAGTTTCCCGTTAAAACCCTCGTGAACAGCTAACTTTTAGCGGAATTCAGTTAATGCCGGATTTCATGCGGTTTTGCTCTGAAGGGCTGAACAACACTGTCATAAGGTGCCAGTGAAACGTTATCTTACAAATTACCCTCTTAGGTTTTGTTCCCAGGAAAGGGTAGTCTTAGCCTCGGCATGATGCCGGTCTGAGTAGACTAAGTGTTAGCGCAATATAGTAAAAGTTAAGGAGTAACAGATGAAAAAATGGTTATTGGCTGCGGCAGTGTCGGCAGCTTTAGCGGGATGCGCGGCTGAGAAAGCGCCAGCGCCGCTGGCGCTTTCCGCTGCCGCCCAACTGCCAGCGGGTGTGACGTTGGTAGAGTCCTATGCCCCTAAAGCGGGTGAAATTGGCATTCCCTATAAAAAATATGTTTTGGCTAATGGCTTAACTGTGCTGCTGCATGAAGATCACTCAGATCCTTTGGTCAAAGTGGACGTGACCTATCACGTGGGTTCCGATCGTGAGCATCCTGGCCGTACCGGCTTTGCCCATCTGTTTGAACATATGATGTTTCAAGGG
Source organism: Shewanella sp. 4t3-1-2LB (assembly GCF_017368415.1). Taxonomy (NCBI): domain Bacteria; kingdom Pseudomonadati; phylum Pseudomonadota; class Gammaproteobacteria; order Alteromonadales; family Shewanellaceae; genus Shewanella; species Shewanella sp. 4t3-1-2LB. The sequence continues at coordinate 35,174 of NZ_JAFNJD010000002.1, read as the reverse complement.
TCAGAACATGTTGCTGACGAGCAGCATTTTAAAGTTGTGACCGAAGCCGGTGGCGAACTAAATGGCACCACCAATAGTGATCGTACCAACTATTTTGAAACGGTTCCTAGCAACCAGTTGGAAAAGATGTTGTGGTTAGAATCCGATCGGATGGGCTATCTGTTGCCAGCACTGACCGATCAGAAATTTGAGGTGCAGCGCGCGACGGTCAAAAATGAACGGGCGCAACGGATTGATAACCGTCCCTATGGACGGCTGAATGAACAGTTTCAGCAGGCGTTTTATCCCAAAGGACACCCTTACAGTTGGCCAGTGATTGGTTGGCCAGCGGATCTTGACCGAGCAACGACTCAGGATGTCAAAGATTTCTTCCGCCGCTGGTACGGCCCTAACAATGCGACCTTGACCATAGGGGGTGATATTGACGAAGCGCAAACCCTGAGCTGGGTGAATAAGTATTTTGGCGATATTCCCCGTGGACCAGAAGTGAAAGCCTTGGACAAGCCGTTAGTCACATTGGATAAAACACGTTATGTGTCGATGCAAGACAATATCCATCTGCCTTTGATCCAGATAGGTTTTCCAACGGTTTATGCCCGTCATCAAGATGAAGCTGCGCTAGATCTGCTGGCGAATATTCTGGGGGGCGGCAAAACCTCGATTATTTACAAAAATTTGGTGAAAGATGGTTATGCGGTGCAGGCGGGAGCCAGTCATCCTTGCCAAGAGTTGGCCTGTCAGTTGAGTTTTTATGCGCTGGCAAATCCTGCCAAAGGCGCGTCACTTGCGCCCATTGAAAAACTTATCCGCCAGTCAATTGATGAATTTGAAACCCGTGGTGTAACCGATGAAGATTTACAGAAGGTAAAAATTCAGTTCCGGGCCGACTCGATTTTCTCGTTGCAAAGCGTTTCTGGCAAGGTGGCGTCCTTGGCAGCCAACCAGACTTTTACCGGTAATCCTAACCAGATTGGCAACGATTTGGCACGCTATGATGCGGTGACCAAAGAGGATGTGATGCGGGTATTCCGTGAATATGTCAAAGGTAAGCCTTCGGTAGTGATGAGCGTTGTTCCTCAAGGTGGTGAAGCCTTGGTCGCTGCCCCTGACAACTATACGCCACCAACCCCAGAGGTGGCTAAGCAAGCGGTGACAGGGCTGTCCGCCACATTAGCTCCAGCACACAGCAGTTTTGACCGCAGTGTGATGCCTCCAGCTGCCAAAGCCCCAGTGTTGAAGGTGCCAGAACTGTGGAGTGCAACGCTGGCGGATAAGATAGACGTGATGGGGACGCAAAGCAGCGAAACGCCAACCACAGAAATCATCATTTATCTGAATGGCGGACACCGGATGGAGCCGCTGCAAAAGGCCGGGTTGGCGGCGCTTACTGCCGACATGCTTAATGAATCCAGTGCCAAACGCAGCAGCGAAGCGCTGGCGCAGGCGCTGGAACTGTTAGGCTCTAGTGTCAGCCTCAGTGCCAGTGATTATCAGAGTGTGGTACGGGTAACTTCGCTCACCGAGAATCTTGATAAAACCTTGGCGATAGTCAAAGAACGGCTGTTAGAACCCGGGTTTACCGAAGCAGATTTCAATCGGGTGAAGCAGCAGACGCTGCAAACACTGCAGCATATGGTATCTGATCCTAACTATCTGGCTAACGAAGGCTTTTCCAAGCTGTTATTTGGTAGCGACAACAGTTTAGGTATCAGTAGTGGTGGCACCTTGCAGACGGTGGCTGGCATCACCCTTGAGGATGTGAAAGCTTTCTATGCTGAACAATACCGAGCCGGAAATGCACAAATGGTGACGGTAACGGATCTGCCCAAGGCTCAATTGCTGGAAAAACTTCAGCCACTGACCCGTTGGCAGGGCGATGCGACGCCATTGCCAGTGGCAGGAAAATTGCCAGCCGGCAACCCTGGGGTAGTATTCCTCATCGACAAACTGGGCGCCGCGCAATCCGTGATCAGTATTGGTAAACGGGCATTGCCTTATGATGCGACCGGTGATTTTTTCAAGAGTTATCTGATGAACTACCCTCTGGGTGGCGCGTTTAACAGCCGTATCAATCTTAACCTCCGGGAGGATAAAGGATACACCTATGGCGCTCGCAGTTTCTTTGCCGGTGGTAGTGAACAAGGCTACTTCGAAGCAAGCGCCAGCGTACGCAGTGATGTCACAGATAAAGCGCTGGCAGAGTTTATGAAGGAGATTAGTCGTTATCATCAAAGTGGCATGAGTGCAGAGGAACAGGCATTTATGCGCGCTTCAATCAGTCAGGGCAAAGCACTGGACTATGAAACGCCTTACCAGAAAGCTGGCTTTATTCGCATGATCCAGAAATATCATCTGGCACATGATTTTACGGATGAACAGGATAAAATTGTGTCACAAATTAGCTTAGAGCAACTGAATCAGTTGGCAAAACAGTGGCTTGATCCTGCAACCATGCAGATCCTCATCGTTGGTGATAAAGCTTCTGTTGAACCAGGGTTAACGGCTCTGGGCTATAAGGTGGTCAATCTGCCCTTGTAATCGCTAAAGTACATCCCCATATCTGTTGCACCAACCGAGATGGTGGTCAGATACTTAACGGCGCGGTGACGGTCTTAGGCTGTCGCCGCCTGTGTCGTATAAATTACGCTTGCCTGACAGCCCCTTAGGCCTTATGTTGGGCAGCATCTAACAAGCTGCACCGGAATGTCCGTTGGGACCGGAGGCCCGATCTCCGGGGACTCGGGTGTCTCGGGCGCAACAGCCAATCTGTTGTGTCTGCCGGAAAAGAGATATTCAATTTGAAGCCATTTAGCGAAACACTAGCGCTGCTTGCCAGTGCCGAAGGCCGTTCTGCTCTGCTGGGAATGCAGCGAGGGATTGAACGCGAAACCCTGCGTATTGACTCAAACAATCAACTGGCATTGGATCCACATCCAGTGGCTTTAGGCTCGGCGTTGATGCACTCGCGGATCACCACCGATTACAGTGAAGCGCTGCTCGAGTTCATTACCCCAGTGTCTGGCGACATTGACGAAATGCTTAAAGGGCTTACTGAAACCCACGCATTTGCCTTACGTCATCTCAATGGTCAGAAACTCTGGCCCGTGAGTATGCCTTGCTATGTAGGTGATGAGCAGAAAATTCCGATTGCTTATTATGGCACTTCCAACCAAGGGCGGATGAAGAGCCTTTACCGCAAAGGGTTAACTTATCGCTACGGGGCGCTGATGCAGATTATCGCGGGTGTCCATTTTAATTTCTCGGTATCCGATAAGCTGTGGCATTGGTTATACGCGCAAACGGACCAGCGCCAGTCCTTGTGCGACTTTAAATCTGATACCTATTTCGGTTTGATCCGTAATTATCGGCGCTTAGTGTGGGTGCTTCCATACCTGTTCGGGGCATCGCCAGCGTTATGTAGCTCATTTATTAAAGGCCAGCAAACCGAGTTGGCGTTTGAGAGCATGGGACAGGGAACTCTGTTTTTACCTTATGCCACATCATTGCGGATGAGCGACCTAGGGTATACCAATAAAGAGCAAGAACAGCTGTCTATCAGCTACAACTCGCTAAAGGATTATCTGAACGGTATTCGTACAGCAATTAAATTGCCATCGCACAAATTTGCGGGAATTGGCGTCAAGGTGGATGGCGAGTATCGTCAGCTCAATGCCAATATTCTGCAGATTGAGAATGAGTTTTACGCACCCATCCGCGCTAAAAGAGTCACGAAAGATAGCGAAAAACCTTCCGAAGCATTAGCTCGGGCTGGCGTAGAGTATATTGAAGTGCGGGCGTTGGATGTTAATCCGTTTAGCCCGGTTGGGGTCGAGGCATCGCAGCTAAGGTTATTGGATCTGTTCCTGCTTTATTGTTTGTTGTCACCATCCCCTATCACTGACGATGCCGGGGAAAAGGAAATTGCTGCTAACCTCAAAGCGGTTGTGCTGGAGGGGCGTAAGCCCGGGCTGATGCTGCAGCGTCAGGGGGTTGCCATTAGTCGATTACAATGGATGCAGGAGCTGTTCGCCGAACTTGCGCAGGTCGCTGTATTACTGGATGGCACCGATAGTCAGCAATATCAGGAAGCACTAGCTTACTGGCAGCAAGCGGTCATCGATCCCGATAAGACCTTGTCAGGTCGAGTTCTGGCCAATCTGGCGTCCAGTGGCCAATCACATGGGGCTTGGGTCAAAGGATTGGCAGAACAGTATCGCCAGCAACTACTGGATTATCCATTGAGTGATGCCACTATTGCCGCTTTTGAAGCTGAAGCCGCCGCATCTATTGCCAAACAGCAACAGATGGAGCAAGAAGATCAACTCGGCTTTGATGATTTTTTGGCGCAATACTTTGCAACCGCAACAACAAAGGATATGCAGTTAACGTGAAATATTGGTGGTTAATAACTGCGCTGCCGTTGATGATGCTCAACGGCTGTGCCTCTGCCCCGGATGATGCGACAGCCTGTGGCGTGGTATCAACTTATGCTGAACCAACGCCCGCAGAGGGGTTTTATCGATTGGTAGTAACCCACATCGATGGTAAGCCGGTGATTTCCAAACCCAACTATCAGTTGCGCCCTGGTGAGCACACATTTCGGGTGTCTGAACTTATCGATGCGCCTGAATTAAAGGTCCGACTGGCGGCGAGAGTGCCAAAAGAGATCAAGGTTGAGGTTCAGGCGGAACAGCGTTACCAACTCGCAGCAAAATTCAATACTGATCGTCAATATAGTGGTGACGATACGGGCTACTGGCAGCCGCAGATCCGTTCCCAGGAAAGTGCAGAATGCGAACTGCCTGTTGATAATTGATTTTCAGGGTTGCAATTCGCTGATAATTCAGGCGAAACTAACCTCGGTGTTTTTGTGGAAGCGGCAATGTCACTTCCTGTACTGATGGAATGTTTCTGTGCCTGACTTCCGTATGTTTCGTAGCTCTTTTCTACGGTTACTGCCGTTGGCGTTGACCGTATCACTCATGGCGGGATGTGCTGCATCGCCGCCGAAAGATCCAGATAATATCTGTGCCATTTTTAAGGAACATCGCTCCTGGTATGACGCCGCTGTTGATGCTCGTGATAAGTGGGGAGTGCCTGTACATGTGCCGTTGGCAATGATGTATCAGGAGAGTTCCTTCAAACACAATGCCGCGCCTCCCATGGAGTATTTCCTCGGCTTTATCCCCATTGGGCGTGCCAGTGATGCTTACGGCTACGCTCAGGCTAAGACCATGACCTGGGATGACTATGTGCGTGAAACTGGCAACAGTTGGTCAAGTCGTAGTGACTTTGATGATGCCATGGATTTTATGGGGTGGTTTATTTATAAAACCAATAAAATCAATGGTGTTTCAAAATGGGATGCGAAAAGGCTCTATCTTAATTATCACGAAGGCTGGGGTGGTTATAAGCGGGGAAGTTACCGTAGCAAACGCTGGTTGATTAAGGTTTCTGATAAGGTAGAGGCACGAGCCAAACGATACGCAGTGCAGTATCGCGGCTGTAAAGATGACCTTGATTCTTCTTGGCTATGGCGGCTGTTTTTCGGCTGATAATCGCAGTGTTAAGTACGTTGCTGGTCGAGGATTTGCGCGGCTACGTCCAGACTTTCTGCGACATTGCCATTAAAAGGGACTAACGCACTGCTGAAATAAACTCCCGGTTGTTGTGTCGCAAAATCGCTGCGTACCTGTTGTAGCCAGTCACTCAATTGCGCGGCGTCACCATAGGACAACAGTGCAAATTTATCGCCATTCAAACGACTCATAAGGGCTTTAGCCGGCCATTGTTGTTGCAGTAGTTGCGCTAATTGGCGTAATACTTCATCGCCATGATCATGACCATATTGTTCATTGATGCGTTTTAATTCATCAATATCCAATAGCAATAGATAGCTTGGTAGTTGTTGTCGCAGTGACCATTGTGCTGCTTGCTGCTCGAAATAACTGCGGTTCATCAGCCCTGTAAGCGTGTCATAACAGGTCAGTTGGTGGATCTGCTGCGACTTTTGATACAGCGCAACAGCATTGGCGGCCTCTTTAGACAGCATGTCGATGACTGTGGCATCGTAATCGTTGAAGCAATCGGGCTCTGTACTGTCGAGATTTAACAGCCCATACAGTTTACCCTCAACATAAATCGGGCTGGAGAGTGTTGCACGGATCAGTTGCCCACCAAATAACTGCCGGGCTATTTGATCATCGGTGTCGTCAGTATCGTTGATGGTAATCACCCGGTCACAGCGCCCACCGGTAAGCCGATACTGAAAGGTTTGTGGTAACTGCATATTGAGTTGCTGCAGTTTCTTTAACTCCTGACCATAAGCCGCCGCAAAATGTAATTTGCGTTCATGCCCCTGGATCAGAATGACTGAACCTAGTTCTGCGCCTTCAACCAAAGCCACCGCTTTATTGAGCAACGCTTGCAGAAAGGCATTTTCTGAATGGCATTGCGCCGGTAATGCCAGCAGCTCGCTGGTGGCGTCACTCAAATCTCGCAGTTGTTGCAGTTGCTGTTGCAGCCGGTTGAACTGCGCTTGATACAGAAAATATCCCAAGGTCATTGCTAGGACAAAAACCGTTGCTACCCCGGCCAGTAATAACCAAGGCAGATGATGACCACCATTGAAGGCCCAGAACAACAAGGAGAACAGCAGCAGCGGCACAACCAGCAACCACCAGAGGAAGCCGGTTTTTACTAGAGGTTTAACGCTGGATAATGGTGTCAATGCTGCAATCCTATTGCAAAAAACAAGACTCAGGTGCGAAAAAACTCCGCCATAACCCACTCCAGTGGTGCCTGGTACTGTTGTGGCATCCACGCTTTCAGTTGTTGTATGCTGTCCGACAGCTGCACCCGGTGATGTACTGACAGATTCAGATGACCTACTTTACGACCGGGGCGTACTTCTTTGTTGTACCAGAAAAGTTCGGCGTTGGGCAGACTCAGCCAGCGATCGTCTCTATCAATACCAATCAGGTTGATCATCACACACTGAAAATTCACCTGTGGGCGATGCATTGGTAAGTTGCAAAGCGCACGTAGATGTAACTGGAACTGGTCAATATGGCAGCCTGCTTGAGTCCAGTGACCCGAGTTGTGTACTCGCGGTGCCAACTCGTTTACCAACAACTTGTCACCGAGACGGAAACACTCCATTGCCATGACCCCGACATAGTCGAGCCCTTGCATAATGGTACTCAACATCTGCTCGGCTTGTGACTGCAGTGGTGCCAATCGTGCTAATGGTGCGATGGAAGCCATCAGGATCCCATCTTGATGCAGATTCAGCGTGAGTGGATAAAAATAGCATTTGCCATCTTGCGCCCGGGCGCCAACCAAGGACACTTCTTCATCAAAGTCAATGGCCTGTTCCGCAATGGCAAGGTTACGCCAGTCGTCTGGAATTGCGGTATTTTCAGACTGCTTCAACCAGTACTGGCCGCGGCCATCATAACCACCGGTACGGCGTTTGAGCAGTACCCGCGCACCGTAATGTGCATGCAGCGCCGCACTGGAGCTGTAGTTGTCGACCAGTTCCCAGGGGGCGGTAGCCACTTGCAATTGATCCAATAGACTTTTTTGTGTAAAACGATCAGCCAGTCGGCCAAATACCGGGCCGTTGATAAAATTATGGTGTGTGGACAGTTGCAGGCTTAATGCCGATTCCGGCCATTGTTCCCGTTCCGCGGTAATAATGTCATCGGTCGCCAGCGGCAGTTGTTCATCGGTCGGCTGCATGATATCTATCGGCCGCACGTCCAGCGCCAAAGGTTTGCCAGCGTGAGCCAGCATGGCACCTAATTGACCATCACCGAGTACCCATACTTTACTGCTCATTTATTCCTCCCGAGGATCCGGGTGTTCCAGCACCGCTTGTGTCTGCGCTTCACGGAATGCTTCTAGACGCGATGCCAGCGCCGCATCATGGGTTGCCAGTATCTGACACGCGAGTAGGCCGGCGTTATAGGCTCCAGCAGTGCCGATCGCCAACGTCCCAACCGCGATACCTTTGGGCATTTGTACTATGGATAACAGGCTATCAAGGCCGTTGAGAGCCTTACTCTGCACCGGCACTCCCAACACAGGCAAGCGGGTTTTTGAGGCCAGCATTCCAGGAAGGTGCGCAGCGCCACCCGCGCCACCAATAATAACTTTGAATCCTTTGTCAGCAGCGTTGGCAGCGAAGGCTATCAATTTATCCGGGGTGCGGTGAGCACTGACCACTTCAACGTGGTAAGGCACTTTGAGGGCATCCATGATTTCAGCGGCTGCTTCCATGGTGGGCCAATCACTTTTTGACCCCATAACGACAGCAACGAGGGCTTGCATCATAACTCCTTAAAACAGCAATTTTTAGTGTAAGTTATAGGTCTGCTGGCAGACGTAGGGTAACACAGACCCGGCGTCAGTCACTGACCGGGTAAAATAGTGGCGGCATAATAGCATGGCGAGGTGATTTTCGCTGCTCCGGTCACAGAAAATTCCGTTCTGTTAAAACGACTAAGACTGCCGGACATGATGTGCCTAGAAAATATAAAAGCCGCTAAGAAGCGGCTTTTTTGAGGACAAATCACGCATCACTCTTTGGATACGGGCAACTCTTCGTCCAGTAATTCCTTCATGGAAGGATAGAATTTGAGCACGCCCGGGATTGGCTGCACTTTGGCTTTGGCCAAGGTACGGATGGGCTGAAACTGCAGATCGCTGATCAATAGTCGGGTACCTTCATCACGGCATTTGCTGACCAGCTTGTTCAGTGCTGCCAAGCCCCCAGCATCAAGCATTGACACACCGTCAAGATTTAAGGCAATGACTTTTTTGTTCTGTGCCATTGCGGCAAGTTCGGCGAATATCCGCTCTGCGGCAGCAAAAAATAACGGCCCATTGATTTTCAGTACCGCCCAATCATCAGGCACGTTCTGCTCAAGGTAACGCTTATTGCCTACCAGGTCGTAAAGCCGGGTCATTTCAGCAATTTCTTTCATAAATAGCAGTGCTGCCAACATGATCCCAAAGGAAATGGCTACCACCATATCGAACAGTACCGTCAGTAATAAACAGCAGAAAAATACTAGGATGTCGCTACGCGGAGCGGCCTTCACCAAATGCACGGCTTTGGGCGCTTCACTCATGTTCCAAGCCACTACCATCAGCAATGCCGCCATTGCCGCCATTGGCAAGTAAGACAGCACTCCGGCCAGCACCACCAGCCCCAGCAAAACCACTATGGCGTGGATCATCGCCGATATCGGGCTGTAAGCACCAGAGCGTACATTAGCGGCACTGCGGGCAATTGCCGCAGTGGCGGTGATCCCACCAAACAGTGGTGCAACGATGTTACCAATGCCCTGGCCTAGGAGTTCACTGTTAGCGCTATGACGCTTACCTGTCATGCCGTCCAGCACTACGGCGCACAATAATGATTCAATAGCCCCCAACATGGCGATGGCAAAAGCTGACGGTGCTAACGTCCGAATGCTATCCCAACTCAGTCCTAACGGCGTACCATCTGGCCCTGGCCGTTGCCATGGCCATTCAAATCCTGGTAGAAAAGGCGGAATACCGTTGCCCTGAGAACCATCTGCCAGTAAGTAGTGAAAACGGCTGCCGATGGTTTCAACCTGCCAGCCGAATTGGGCAAACAGCAATGCCAGTAAACTTCCCACAATAATCGCCGGTAAGTGAGCGGGCAGTGGCAGCTTTAGTTTGGGCCACAACAACATCACCGCTAACGTTGCTACCGCAACACTCAAGCTGGGCAAGTGGGTTTGCGGCAGCGCTAATGCCAGCGTCTGTAACTTGCCGCCGATGTGTTCTGGCATTTCCGCAATCTGCAAACCGAAAAAATCTTTCAACTGCAAAATGGCAATGACGATACCGATACCACCGGTAAAACCCAGTGTCACCGACTGCGGAATGTATTGAATTAGCCGCCCAAGCCGTAGCAGCGCCATAATAATCAGGATGATGCCCGACATTGCCGTCGCCATCAGTAAGCCTGCCAGCCCGTATTGCTGGGCAATGGGGTAAAGTAATACCACAAACGCTGCTGTTGGACCGGAAATGGAGTAGCGTGAGCCGCCGCATAAAGCGATGACAAACCCGCCAACAATTGAGGTGTACAACCCATATTGCGGCGGCACACCACTGGCGATGGCTAGCGCCATGGCGAGGGGAATGGCGATGATGCCAACCGTTATACCGGCCACCAGATCCTGCAGCAGATTGCGGCCGTGGTAGCCTTCTTTAGTGATGACTTCTCGCAGGGCATAGCCCAGATGCAATGAAAATAACTGAGTACGAAAACTGGTTGAATTGGGCACTATACAAGCTCCTGCGGCTGAGGACTCAAAAAGCGAGCGGCATATTTTAGGGAGCTGCTGTGGGTTCAAATGTGATTTATATCACATATAAACTTTGTGTATAGCATTATTGCACTATAGTCTTAGCAACGTTTCAGTTGCTCATCTTGGGCGAATTTCTTCCGCTGGCAGTTGACACATTTGCTAAAACTTCTTCATTGATACGCAGCTGAATGTCGCTGTTTTCTCTGTTAATTTGGCAGTTGAACTAGCAATACTGCATATCGAATAACAAGAGGCATTCATGAAACTTCGTCATTCCGTCGCCTGCTGCATGCTGGCACTTGGCACGTTTGCTGGCAGCGTGCTTGCGGCGCCTGCGCCTGATGTGGGTTATTACCGCACGCCAGATCTTCACGGCAATACCTTGGTATTTACTGCTGAAGGGGATATCTGGACGCAACAACTAGGGGATAGCCATGCGAGTCGTTTGACTAGTCTTCCTGCTGAAGAACTTGATGGGAAAATCTCTCCGGACGGGCAGACGCTGGCATTCACGGCCAACTATGACGGGGTGCAAGAGGTTTATACCCTTCCTATGCATGGCGGCATTGCTAAAAGAGTAACCTTCGAAAATAGCCGGGTTAAGTTGCAGGGCTGGACACCCAAGGGTGAAGTGCTGTACGCCACCGATAATGCGCAAGGGCCTTCGAATTTCTGGGTGTTGCGGTCGGTCAATCCGCAAACGCTGACAACTCACGATATTCCGCTGGCAGATGCGGTGCAGGGGGCCGTGGACGCCAAGGGCGAATATGTCTATTTCGTGCGTTTTGGCCTGCAGGTAACGGGCGACAATGCCAAGGTTTATCGCGGTGGTGCAGCTGGTACTTTGTGGCGTTATCAACTTGGCAAGCAGCAAGAAGCCCAGCGGCTTTTGCCTGACCACCAAGGTTCAATCCGTTCACCTATGGTGTGGAATAACCGGGTGTATTTTGTGTCAGATGCCAGTGGTAATGCCAATATCTGGTCGATGTCTAGTGACGGTAGCGATGTTAAACAACTGACCGACTATAAAGACTTTGAGGTGCGCTCACCTGCGTTGGATCAAGGACGGATAGTGTTTCAGTTAGGTGCTGATATCCACATGGTGGATATTGCCAGTGGTAACGATAAGACGCTGTCGATTCATCTCGCCTCAGATTTTCCTGAGCGGCGCGAACATTGGGTCAATAATCCATTGAAATATATTGCCGATTTTAATCTTGCACCTGCTGGCAACAAGCTCGTGTTGACTGCGCGCAGTCATGTCGCCGTGGCGGGTACTGATGGTTCTCGCCTGATACAGTTGGCGACGGATGGCAGCTATCGCCTGCGCAATGCGGTAATGAGTAAAGACGGTAAGTGGATTTACGCTATCTCCGACGCTTCTGGTGAGCAAGAGATCTGGCGTTATGCCGCCGATGGCAGTGATGCTGCCAAACAACTCACCAAAGATGGTAATAACATGCGCATGAGTCTGGTGTTGTCACCGGACGGACGCTATCTGGCAAACGATGATTATCAAGGCAATCTGTGGTTGTTGGATCTTGAAAAAGGAGGCAATAGTAAAATTGTCAGTAACAACGAAGGGTTGGCACCTTATCAGGACATCGTTTGGTCACCAGATAGTCGTTATCTAGCCATTACTCGCAGTGTTCTGGGTAGTCCAAGGCCGCAAATCATGTTGTATGCGGTGGAAGATGGTAAATCTGCACTACTGACCAGCGATAAGTATGAATCGTTCTCGCCAGCCTTTAGTCGCGATGGCAAGTGGCTGTATTTCCTGTCAAATAGAGAATTTAACAGCACGCCTACTTCGCCGTGGGGCGATCGCAATATGGGCCCGGTATTTGATAAACGAGCCGATATTTTCGCACTGGCACTGGACCCGCATGCGGAATTTCCGTTCCGTCATCCGGACGAACTGAGTAGCAAAGAAACCGCTGACAGTCATTCAGATAAAGACCCGGTGCAGGTCAAAGTGGATTGGCAAGGTCTGGCACAGCGCCTGTGGCAGGTGCCAGTGCCGTCCGGCAATTACGGCTCATTACAGCTTAATGATAACGGGCTGTATCTAAAGCAATGGAGCCTTGACGGACGACAACAGGATGTGAAATTCATCAAATTCGACAACTTATCGCCGAAACTGGAAACCTTTGCTGACGATGTCAAAGGGTATCAGTTGTCCGAAGATGGCAAGAAGATATTCCTGTTCAAAGGCACAGGAAATGGGCAGATGTTGATTGTGGATGCCGGTGAGAAAATCAGTAAAGATCTGGATCACGCCAAAGTACTGCTCGATGGCTGGCAACTGGCGATTAATCCCCAACTGGAATGGCGGCAGATGTTTGATGATGCTTGGCTGATGCACCGTGAATCGTTCTTTGATAAGAAGATGCGTGGTGTGGACTGGCAGGCAACCAAGGCCAAATATCAGCCATTGTTGGCAAGAGTGACCGACCGCCATGAACTCGCGGATATTTTCACCCAGATGATGGGAGAACTAGACGCTTTGCATTCTCAGGTGCGCGGGGGCGATTTTGCAACCGATCCTCAAGCCCCTGAACCGGCAGCACTGGGAGCCAGATTGACACAGACCAAGGATGGCGTAGTCATCAGCCATATCTATCGTAACGATCCAGAGCTGCCGCAACAGGCTTCGCCGTTGGCACAACCTGGGGTTGATGTTACTGATGGCGATATTATTACCCATTTCAATGGCCGCAAGATCGCTAATCTGGCTGATATCACCGCGTTACTGCGTAATCAGGCAGACAAGCAGGTGTTGCTGCAGATACAAAGGGGTAAGCAGAGTCACAAAATCGTGGTTAAACCGGTCAGCCTCAATGATGATAACCAACTGCGCTATCTGGATTGGGTATATCACAATGCGGCTAAGGTAAGTGATGCCAGCCAGGGGAAGATTGGCTATCTGCACTTGTATGCCATGGGGGCTGAGGACATCAACAACTTTGCCCGTGAATTCTATGCAAACTATGATAAACAGGGGTTAATTATCGATGTTCGCCGTAATCGCGGCGGCAATATCGACAGCTGGATTATTGAAAAACTGTTGCGCAAAGCTTGGGCATTCTGGCAACCCACCCATGGTACACCGAACGCTAATATGCAACAGACTTTCCGTGGTCATCTGGTGGTACTGACAGATCAACTGACCTATTCCGATGGCGAAACCTTCTCGGCAGGTATTAAGGCGCTTGGCATTGCTCCGTTGATAGGTAAACGCACCGCAGGGGCTGGGGTCTGGCTGTCGGGGCGAAACCGCCTGACCGATGGCGGTATGGCTCGGGTCGCTGAATATCCACAATATGCAATGGATGGTCGCTGGATCGTGGAAGGGCGCGGTGTCAGCCCAGATATTGAAGTGGATAACCTGCCATTTGCAACGTTCCAAGGACAGGATGCGCAGTTGCAGAAAGCATTAGTGTACCTGCAGGATAAGCTGAAGTCTGATCCTGTACCGCCGCTGCAAGGTGTCATGCCTGCTCGTGGTGAAGCGTTACCCGTGCGTCCGTAGTAAAAAACCACCTTCTGAAGAAGGTGGCTTTGTGATTACCCCCTAAAAGGGGGCCTTCTATACAAGAGCAAGCTCAGCTTGCTCTTGTTTTTCGACTCTTTCTTGATGGCGGACATACCTGCGAATTATTTCTTCATTAATACCAACAGAATCTACGAAATAACCCCTTTGCCAGAAGTGATTTCCCCACATTTTGTTCTTTCGCAAATATGGAAATTTGCTGAATAGCTTCAGCGCCACCTTCCCCTTTAATGCACCCATCAAGTTTGATATCGATAGTTTCGGTGGAACTTTGACCACTAAATGCACATGATCCACTTGAACATTTAATTCCATCACTATGCAGCCTAACTGCTGACAATATATGTGAATACAACGATAGACTTCCTTGCCCACGTTATTCTTTAGTATCCGAAATCGGTACTTCGGAGTCCAAACTATGTGATATTGACATCGCCAAAATACATGCGACGCTTGTTCGTATCTACTCATGTTATTTGCCTCTTTGACTTCGCTAAAAATCGAGGAAGCATTTAGCATGAGTAGATATACGGGCAAAGCCCTTTCATGAATGATAACCACCTACTGAAGTAGGTGGTTTTGGGCTGACAATAAAAACGGGGCACATGGCCCCGTTGTTTTAGCTGTGAACTGAATTACTTCATTTTGGCAAATACTTTGTCGGCAGCGGCAAGCGTGGCGGCAATCTCTTGCTCGCCGTGAGCCATTGACAAGAAACCTGCTTCAAAAGCGCTTGGTGCCAGATAAACGCCTTCATCCAGCATGCCGTGATAGAACACTTTGAACTGCTCGACATTGCATTGGGTGACTTGGGCAAAGTTGGTCACTTCTGGTGCATCGGTGAAGAACAGACCAAACATGCCACCCACGTAATTCACCGCCATTGCGATGCCGTGTTTGGCGGCTGCGGCTTTAATGCCTTCTGCAACCCGTTTGGTTTTCTCTGCCAGTGCTTCGTAAATCCCAGGTTCACATAGTGCTTCCAATTGTGCCAAGCCAGCACTCATGGCAATTGGGTTCCCCGAAAGGGTGCCTGCTTGGTATACCGGCCCAGTTGGCGCAACATATTGCATCACATCCTTACGGCCACCAAACGCACCGACTGGCATACCGCCACCAATCACTTTACCCAAAGTGGTGAGATCGGGTGTCACACCATAATAACCTTGGGCGCCACCTTTGGACACGCGGAAACCGGTCATCACTTCATCAATGATTAACAGCGCTTGGTAGTCATCACAAATCGCCCGCAATCCTTGCAGGAAGCCAGGCTGAGGCGGTACACAGTTCATGTTACCGGCAACGGGCTCCACGATAATACAGGCGATTTCATTTGGATATTGTTCGAACAAAGCTTTCACTGAATCGAGATTATTGTACTCAGCCGTTAGCGTATGCTTGGCAAAGTCCTCTGGGATCCCTGGAGAACTTGGCTGGCCCATGGTCAGAGCACCGGAACCGGCTTTTACCAGCAGACAATCGGCATGACCGTGGTAGCAGCCTTCAAATTTGAGAATTTTGTCGCGCTTGGTGAAGCCACGTGCCAAGCGGATAGCGCTCATGGTGGCTTCCGTACCTGAGCTCACCATACGAACTTGCTCAATGGAGGGCACCATCGCTTTAACTTTCAGCGCCATTTTTACTTCGAGGGCAGTTGGTGCGCCGAAAGACAGGCCATTAGCGACGGCATTCAATACGGCTTCACGGATTTTGGGATGATTGTGACCCAGGATCATCGGTCCCCATGAACCCACATAATCCACATAAGCCTTGCCATCGGCGTCATAGATATACGCGCCATCGGCTTTGTCGATAAACAGTGGGGTGCCGCCCACACCGTTGAAGGCGCGCACCGGTGAGTTAACACCGCCGGGAATAGTTTGCTTGGCCTGTTCAAACAGGTCTTCAGAACGGGTCATATCATTTCCTTACAGTTGATAGCCGACTTATCTGTCGGCTTTACGTGAATACCAGTTGACCGGACACTCGTATTGTTCCAGTTGATGAGCCACACCGAGTGTCAGGGCGAACAGTGCCATACGGATCAACAAGCCATTATCCGCCTGGCGGAAAATAGCCAAGTAAGGATGGTTGTTGAGATCGTTATCCAACTCATTGGCCTGCGCGCGGGAATCCCGTGGCAGTGGATGCATGATAACGGTATTGGACTTACAGTTTTTGGTGTAGATGGCACTGTTCAAACGAAATTTGCCACGATACTTATCCGCTTCTTCCTGAGAGGGGAAGCGTTCTTCCTGGATCCGTGTCAGATACAGAATATCAGCATCATGTAAATTACCTTCCAATTGATCGGTAATTGTGACGCGATGGCCAGCATTTTCAATGTCGGCGATCACAGAGTCTGGCATCGCCAGCTCTTTTGGTGAAATCAGGGTAAAACTGATGTTTTTGTACATGCACAACAGGCGCGACAGTGAATGCACTGTACGGCCGAATTTCAGATCGCCCACCATCGCGATGTGCATACCATCAATGGTCATCCCATTGCTGTTAAGCTCTTTTTTTATGGTGAACAGATCTAACAGCGCTTGCGTTGGGTGTTCGTTGGAACCATCACCGCCGTTAATCACCGGCACCCGCGAGCCTTCGGCAAATTCTTTTACTGAAAATGATTGTGGGTGACGCATGGCGATAACATCGGAATAGCTGGACAGTACTCGGGCGGTATCATATAGCGATTCACCCTTCGACAGGGATGAGTTGGCCATGCCAACCGTTTCTGCTACTCGGCCACCTAACAGGTCGAAGGCGCAGCCAAAGCTGACGCGGGTACGAGTACTGGGCTCAAAAAACAGGTTACCTAAAATGGCACCGTCAAGCACACGAGTACGTTTTTCCCGTAATGCGTAGGGGGTCATACGCTTGGCAACATCAAAAATGGTTTGAATGGCGTCCAGATCTAACTGGTTTACAGACAGGATGTGAGATCCCTGGAATTGGTTCATCAGCCTTGTTTCCGTGTAGGGTGTGCCTTTGTGGCACAGTGGTTGTAGGGTGTTTGGCTGAGGCGAAACTATAACAGATGCCCCTAATCATTAAAATGATCTGTCTCGGAAAATTACCGAAAGTTGTCTTGGGTAACACCTAGTGAACGATGTTGAATTTCAAATTTAGCTCTTTCAGTTAAAAATGGCATATGGCAATAAAAACAAATAGCTAGCAATACCTAAACGATAGTTTGCGCTGTTTAACAGGTAATATTTTGCGGTAATCACGTCCGGTATGTTGCCTGCACCACAGAACGCTAATGCAATTGCATAAAAAAATGGAGAATTGCCAGTGTATGCCTTAGCATTAGCCAGCCGCTCATATACGGTGACGGCCTAGTTTTCGGCAAATTGACTAACAGCTAAGTACCCAAACACATGCCTAAGTTTCCAGATTTTCACTTCCACCCGGGGACCCAACTCAGACTGCGTTTAAGTTCTAACTATTTTACAACGCACCCGGATTATCTGGTGTTACTGGCGTTGTCTGCGTTAGTAGGCGCGATTGCCGGCCTGATCGTGTCAATGTTCGAAATTGCTATCCATTTCATGACAGATTACCGTATTCACTACTTCGATGAGCTGGGATTGCCTGCGTGGATAACTGCGATTTTGGTGATTATTACAGGGGCGGTAGTGGCTGCATTGGGTTTTTGGCTAACAGCCCGCATTGCACCTGAGACCGCAGGCAGTGGTATTCCACATGTTGAAGGTGCCTTGGATGGTTTACATGACATTCGCTGGTGGCGAGTGTTGCCGGTTAAATTTATTGCCGGGGTTTGTACTATCAGCTCTGGAATGGTATTGGGGCGGGAAGGGCCGTCGGTGCAGATTGGTGGTGCAGTTGGCCGCATGTGTGCCGAGGCGGCAAAGCGCTTTCAGTATGCACCGCATGTGTTAACCGCGTCTGGCGCGGCTGCCGGATTAGCGGCGGCTTTTAATGCACCATTAGCAGGCATTCTGTTTATCGTTGAGGAGATGCGGCCGCAGTTCCGCTATAACTTTACCTCGTTTAAATGTATTACGCTGGCGACACTCATGGCCACCATTGTGCTGCGCTATTTCCGCGGTCAAGAGGCGGTAATGGACATTCCCACGTTCAAAGTGCCGCCACTGGCCTCATTATGGTTGTTTGTGGTGCTAGGAATAGTTTTCGGCATTGTTGGCATCTATTTTAACCGCTGGATTTTGCGGGCAACGGCGGCCTTCAAAAAGTATCACCACAACCGTTTGCTTAAGGTGACCTTGACCGGCGCGTTGTTCGGTGGTGTGTTTGCTTTTTTCCAACTCTATGTTCCAGATATTTCCGGGGGTGGTATCGCGCTGATTACGGATTTTGTGCGTGAACCGATGGCCTGGGCGATTCTGGTGTTGTTGTTTGCGCTGCGGATGCTGGCAACTATCAGCTGCTTTGCTTCAGGCGCTCCAGGTGGCGTTTTTGCCCCTATGCTGGCGTTGGGTACTTTATTGGGGCTGGCGTATGGTATTGTTGCTGCAGGATTATTTCCTGACTTAGTCGCTGAACCTGGCATTTACGCGGTGGCAGGTATGGGCGCGCTATTTGCTGCCACGGTACGCGCTCCGGTGACAGGCATTGTACTGGTGGTAGAAATGACGGATAACTACCAGTTGATTCTGCCGTTACTGGCAACCTGTTTAGGCGCCACTTTTATTGCACAAGCACTGGGTGGCAGTCCTTTATATTCGGCCCTGTTACAACAGTCACTGGCGGCTAAGGCGGCCGAGGCCAACGCCGCTGCTACCGTCGATGCCGAGCAGAGCAATGCGGGTGAGGTACCTGCAGATGTTGCGGCTGATGCTACCGCTGCAACTGCTGGTGGCGAAGATGAAAAGCCCGCAACTTCAGCGTAATCAGCAGGACTTGATAAAGAACTGAACAAGTGCTCTCGCATGAGTTGCTAATACGCGCCGATGGTGGCATAACTCCGTAACATCCCTTTGAGGTGCTCCGTAATTAAGGCGGAACACTTTTTAAGTTTTGACGCCAGCCGTCGCATTTAGCGATGGTGACGGGGTTCCCCACACTCACGATTGCCTATAGGGGCCACAAGATAATGGCAAAATATCACCGTTGGCTATTTCGGCTGCAGCTACTGGAGCGAAATATCCGACCATCATCTGTGTATTTACTGGCACTGCTACTGATTGCGTTTGCCGTTGGGGCGTTATCCCTGTCGCTGTGGCAAGATAATAGTCCCACTTCAAATAAATCTAATATTATTAAGATCAATCAATTAAGAGCTGAATTGACTGGACAGTCACAAATATTGGCCAGTCGTAACCTTGAATTACAGTTGGCAAAAGAGTCCAATAAACAGATGCAGGAGATGTTTGCCAAGCAACATCAGAAGCAGCAGGAGTTGGAGCGAGAGCTGACGTTTTACCGCAGTATCATGGCGCCAGAGAACAATGTTGATGGCGTGGCGATTAACGGTATGGAGTTACAAGCAGGGCATAAAGCCGGGAGTTACCGTCTGCGGCTTGTCCTGACTCAACTACAGAAACGTAAGCAGCCGCTGAAGGGCAATGCCGAGGTAACGTTACAAGGGCTTAAAGCGGGTAAAGAAACCAACATCAGCTTGGAGTCTTTGATAGGTAAAGGCAAACTTAATTTTAACTTTAAGTATTTCCAGGTTGTTGAAACCGAATTTGTGCTTCCAGATGCCTTCGAGCTGCAGCGGATCTCGGCTAAAGTGATTGTGCCTGCTAGCCGTTGGAGCAAAGGCGGTGAAACCGAACAAAGTTATAGTGTGCCTGAATTACTGACTGGAGAAAAAGACTCCGGCATAATACTTGAACAAGAAGGTCAGGTATTAGATAATTCGCCACAGCAATCAGATGTAAGAGGTAGTAATGACTGAACAAGCTGAATCAGCAATGCCCATCCGTTTTACTGATGCGGCGGCTGCAAAAGTAAAAGCTTTGCTGGAAGAAGAACAAAACAGTGCGCTTAAACTGCGGGTTTATGTGACTGGTGGCGGCTGTTCAGGATTTCAGTACGGCTTCACCTTCGACGAAAAAATTAACGATGGTGATTTAACCGTAGAAAAGCAGGGCGTACAACTGATAGTTGACCCAATGAGTCTGCAATATCTGGTCGGTGGCGAAGTGGATTACACTTCCGGGCTGGAAGGCTCTCGCTTCTTTGTTAAAAACCCTAATGCTAAAACCACCTGTGGTTGTGGTGCCAGTTTTTCTGTTTGACCCAGACACCACGAAAAAACCGTCCAGATGGACGGTTTTTTTATCTCTTTTTCAAGTTCAACCTTTGCTACTGCATAATATTGAAGTTGATATCTCGACAGAAAAAGCGACTGACCTTAGCGCTGAACACCAGCCACAGTTGTAGCATGGTCAGTGCGATCAATAATCCCATACTTAGCCAGCCAGGAACGCTATCTAGGTAATGCCACAGTTGGCTTTGTTGGAGTTGCTGTTGCAGTTGTGGGTTAATCTCAAGCAGATATGGCAGCAATGTGCTACCTGTTAGGCCGACAATAGCGTAACCCCGCAACAACCACAATCCCGCCTTATGACGTGCCGTGATGGCGAGTAACATCATTAAGGTTAATAGCGACAGGATAACTCCACGACCATAAAGCAGCCCACTTAGTGCCAGTATTGCGTATACCAGCATCAGCGCTAATAAGCGTTTCGGTAGGGGACTTTGGGTGGGCGCAGTCATCAAAAACTCAGTGTGACTTTTTAGGCGAAAGGGTTTCGTCGAACTCGTAAGGTGACACTACCACTCCCAGATCGTCAACCAGCGGGAATACGGCAACCAGCAAGTCATCGTCGGCCATCCCAGGAGTCCAACGTTCCTGCCAGTCCCATAGGCTAACAGACAACGGTTGACAATCCTGCCAATCTTCCTGGGCCCACTCTCTAGCGGCTTCTTCGCTCGGCCAAACCGGAATACAGTCTTCGTCCTCAGTGGTCAGCATTACGCAGCCATTATCGTCATGTAACACCCATAACTCTTTTTTCTCACGGACTTGCTCAATCATATAGTCAAAGCGTTTGTCCGGTGACATTTTAGGTGTTTTTTTCGTGGATGTTTCAGCTTTCACTGCATTCGGTCCTGTCAACTGTTGAGGCGGCGCATGCTACCACTGTGGTGTAAGATGATAAAGCCTCTGCCATATTATTTTGCTGGAAATCTAGCACCCAGCACCGCTTCTCTGGATGCGCCAGTGACCGCTGGCAGGTTGGCCGGTAAACCTTCAACATGGCGTAATGCCAGCCAAGCAAAGGCAATGCCTTCGACCCATTTGGGATCTACGCCCAGCGCGGCGGTTGACAGTAAATAGTGTTGCGGTAATAGCGCCGCCAGCCGTTGCATCAGTGTTTTATTCAGGGCGCCACCGCCGCAGACGTAAACCTCACCACTGGTGCATAGTTTGCGAATGTCATTGGCAATGCTATGGCAGCTTAAATCTAGTAGTGTTGACTGGATATCCTCTTCACTCAATTGTCCAAACTCTGACAACTGTTGTTCCAGCCACGCCTGGTTGAACAGCTCGCGCCCGGTACTTTTG
Organism: Shewanella sp. 4t3-1-2LB; assembly: GCF_017368415.1. Classification (NCBI taxonomy): domain Bacteria; kingdom Pseudomonadati; phylum Pseudomonadota; class Gammaproteobacteria; order Alteromonadales; family Shewanellaceae; genus Shewanella; species Shewanella sp. 4t3-1-2LB. The sequence goes on along the minus strand of NZ_JAFNJD010000002.1, from coordinate 13,702 downwards.
GGATAGGCCTGTGAGAAATAGGGATGAGACAGTAGTTGTTGCAATAATCCTTGGTGGGTGGTGCCGTTGGCGGCCCATAGACCATCGCGGTCGAATGGTTGCTGTTTCACCTGTTGGATCCAGGCATCGATTAGTGTGTTGCCGGGACCGGTATCAAATCCTAGCACTTGGCGGCTGTCTCCCGGCAGATAAGTCACATTACCTATACCACCAATGTTGAGGATCACTCGCGTAACGCCAGCTTCGGCAAAAACCTGTTGATGGAATGCGGGAACAAGTGGGGCACCTTGTCCTCCCAGCGCGATATCTTTGCGGCGAAAGTCGGCAATAACATCGATGCCGGTTTCCGCTGCAATAGTATTGGGATCGCCTATTTGCAAAGTAAAACCGACCTCTAAATTGGGCATGTGTCTGACGGTCTGACCGTGGCTGCCAACTGCGATAATCTCAGAGGCCGGAATCTGTGCTTTTGCTAGCAGTTGAGTAACTGCTTGCGCAAATATTTTCCCAACCGTGCGGTCCAGGCGACCCAGGCGATTAATTTCATCGTTGCCGGGTTGGCACAACCGCTGTAGCCCTTTATACAGATGCTCGGGATAATCCTCTGTATGGTGGGCCACCAGTTTAGGTTGGTTTCCCGAAAAATCCACCAGTGCAGCATCTACGCCATCCATGCTGGTGCCTGACATCAGTCCGATGTAATAAGCGGTTTTCATGTGCATATTTCCGTTATTGTCTGGCAATTCTGATCTGTTGATTATGGGCTATGGTTGCCATGAGCTGATTACTGATAGCCATAAATTTAGCTTTTTCTTTGGTGGCGATAGGCAAAGCCTTCGGCAAGTCAACGGTGCGTGGATTGCGGTGGGTGCCGTTGACGATAAATTCATAATGCAGATGGGCGCCGGTTACCCGGCCTGTGCGCCCTAACGTCCCGATAATTTGCCCTTGTTTGATGTTATCGCCGCGTTTGACTTTGCGTTTGTTTAAATGCAGATACTTAGTGGTATAGGTGTCATTGTGTTTGATGAACACATAATTACCATTGTACTGGTTGTAACTGGCTTCAATCACTTTGCCGTCACCGGCAGCTTTTATGGGGGTACCAATGGCGGCTACATAATCTACGCCCCGGTGGGGTCGCACCAATCCGGTAACCGGATGCAGACGCTTGGGGTTAAAGTTAGAGCTCACATACTTAAAGTCGACCGGTGAGCGCAAGAAGGCTTTACGCATGCTGCGGCCATCCGCTGAATAATAGTTACCATCGGAATAACGCACGGCAGTATAACGCTGGCCTTGGTTGATGAATTCTGCCGCCATAATATTACCGTTGCGTAAAAACTGACCATCGGCATATTCCTGTTCATAGACTAGGGCAAAGCTGTCGCCAGCACGCAGATCCAATGCAAAATCCACATCCCAGCCAAAGATGGTTGCCAATTGCATGATCTGCGCCGGGGTCAGTCCAGCATCTACCCCAGCGTTCCAGAAATTACTTTTGATTTCGGCACTGACAAACTGCTGCCGGTTTTCCACATCTTTGTTGGTCACTTTGGCTTGATAACCCTCACCATTCTTTAAAATGATCAGGGTAGAGATAGCATCTATCTGGTAGCGCAGTTCCTGCAATGCGCCACTGCTATCTTTACCAATGATGATCTCTTCACCCGGCATGATTTTGATTAAGTTCTGTTTTGCCAGCGGCAGTTGGGTAATGTCATAGACTTCTCGCGCACTTAGTTGTGCTCGGTTAAACACTGCAGCCAGCGTGTCGCCTTGCTTGATATCAAAATGTTCCAGCTCGGCCATTGCACTGGGTTCTGTATCGGTTTTCGGCTCCAACGCCTGTTGGGTTTCGTCGGTGATTTCTTCTGTGATGGCTTCGGCTGCGGCTTCAGACTCCTCTGGCACGCCACTCTCAGACGTTTCTACCGCTGCTGGTGCCGCTGGCGTACGGAATGCCAGTGGCACCTCGTAGCGGATATTGCTGTTAGTCGCAGGTGTTTGGCGCGAAGCCGAGGCATCATCAACGGGAAATATCAGGACGATAAAAGCGAAGACAACGAGAATACAGAGCAGAATCTGGTGTTTTTTCGGCAGTAGTTGGAACAGCGTTATAAGTTTTGCCATTGACCCCGGTACCAAATCGTCAAACTTGGGCATTGCGCACCAGTTTACACACTTTAAATTAGGCTGGCTAACAAGTAACATAAGTCTCTTTGATTTTGAAGTGCCTTGGGAGTTGTTGGCAAAATGGCTGATTTAGCGCAGGTAATGGCGGAGATTAAACGCGGTACTGACGAAATTCTGCTGGAATCTGATCTGGTTGAAAAACTGCAAGAAGGGCGTCCGCTGAAGATTAAACTCGGTGCTGACCCAACCGCACCCGATATTCATCTGGGACACACAGTAATCCTGAATAAGCTGCGCACTTTCCAGGAACTTGGTCATGAGGTGATTTTCCTCATCGGTGATTTCACCGGTATGGTGGGGGATCCGAGTGGTAAAAATAGTACTCGACCACCGCTGACGCGGGAACAGGTATTGGCCAATGCCGAAACCTATAAAGAGCAGGTGTACAAAATCCTTGACCCGGCGAAAACCCGGATTGTGTTTAATTCTAGTTGGCTGGAGCAACTCGGCGCGGCAGGGATGATCCGCTTAGCATCACGGCAGACTGTTGCGCGGATGATGGAACGGGATGACTTTAAAAAGCGCTATGCCTCGGGCCAATCAATTGCTATCCATGAATTTATGTACCCCTTGTTGCAGGGCTATGACTCTGTCGCGCTGCATGCCGATGTGGAATTGGGTGGCACCGATCAGAAGTTTAATCTGCTGATGGGCCGTGAACTGCAAAAGGCTGAAGGGCAAAAGCCACAAGCCGTCATTATGATGCCGTTGCTGGAAGGGCTGGATGGCGTTAAGAAAATGTCCAAGTCTGCGGGTAACTATATCGGTGTTAGCGAAGCCCCTGATGAGATGTTCGGTAAACTGATGTCTATCTCTGATGAACTGATGTGGCGTTATTTTGAGTTGTTGTCATTCCGTCCTTTGGGCGAAATCGAACAGTTTAAGACAGATGTGAGCAACGGTGCTAATCCTCGTGATATCAAGATCTTGTTGGCAAAAGAGATCATTGCCCGTTTCCATAGTGAGACCGCTGCCGAGGCCGCACATCAGGCATTTATCGACCGTTTCCAAAAAGGTGCCTTGCCGGAGGATATCGAAGAGATCACTGTGACTGCCGGGGCTGAAGGTGTTGCGGTGGCTAATCTGCTGAAAGATGCCGGGCTGGTGGCGTCTACATCTGAAGCCCTGCGCATGATTAAGCAAGGCGCGGTGAAGATGGATGGTGAGCGGTTGGATGATGGCAAACAACACTTTGCGGCTGGTGTGACTGCCGTATTTCAGGTGGGTAAGCGCAAGTTTGCCAAGGTCACCGTGGTTTAACGATAATGTTTTGCGATCACAAAGGGCCATCTGGCCCTTTGTTTTTTGTAGCAGTGAAAACCCCCAGCTAGGCTGGGGGTTCCGTTAAGCTTTCAGCTATGAGTCAGTTATAAAACCCCTTTCAATTTGTTAAAACGACTTGCGGTCTGGCAACTGCAAGGGTTAAACAAAATTGAAAGGGGGTCCCAATGGAGGACGAAAAGAGCTTAGCGCACACGCGATGGAACTGTAAATATCACATAGTATTTGCTCCAAAATACCGAAGGCAGGCGTTTTATGGAGAAAAACGAAGGTCAGTTGGTGGAATATTAAGAAAGCTATGTGAATGGAAAAGTGTGAATATTCTGGAAGCGGAGTGCTGTATAGATCATATCCATATGCTTGTTGAAATACCGACGAAAATGAGCGTTTCAGGTTTTATGGGGTATCTGAAAGGTAAGAGTAGCCTGATGCTTTACGAGCAGTTTGGAGACTTGAAGTTCAAATATCGAAATCGAGAGTTTTGGTGCCGAGGGTATTATGTAGATACGGTAGGAAAAAATACTTCGAAAATACAAAGCTATATAAAACACCAGTTAGAGCAGGATAAATTGGGAGAACAACTCTCAATACCGTATGCAGGAAGCCCGTTTACGGGCCGTAAGTAATCGCTTTATGCAAATGTCAGATCGCGATGCGCCTGCTAGGGCGCTGCTGGTAGGAGAGCCTTATAGGCGCATATGAAAAACCTCCGGCTATGCCGGAGGATATTTTTTTCTAGGGTTCTGTCGAGTCAATCGCATTGGCTTTACAGTGCTTGGTGCTAAAAAAATCATCTTTACTGCAACGCCAACTCAAGCGGGCTTTATGCAGTTCCCAATTACCGGCTTTTTTGTCCAACGCTAAGATCAATAACAGCTGTGGATGACCAAGTTTAGGCGGCCTGACACTGTAGGTGATGACTTGTCCTTGATACTCTTTTGATTTCACCAGTTCGAAACTAGCGCCTGCATATTGTTGGCTGATGAGCTTGGGGTCGTGACTCCAGGCAACCTGCTGTTGCTGCGCTTGCGCCAAGGTCTTGTTGAAATGATTGACAGGTTGTGTTGCGTAAGAAAGCACCATCGGCGCTTCTGGTAATGCCTGATGAGCGATTGTTTCCAACGTGGCGGCCGCCTTACCACAGTATAGTAGCAACAAACCTAAGATTACGCCGGTTAAAAAACGCCCCATGAACACCTCTTTCATACAACGCGAGCTATTTAGCTAGTCTCTCCTGTCTAATGGGACTGCTGTTGAATGAAAGAGTTCCTTCAGCGCTTACTGAACTGCTAGTTGGTCCGCCATCGTCTGATAGTCAATGAAATCTTGATGTTTGATTACCCGGTGATTCAACATATCCAGATTGAGGGTAGTGACGCCAGGGATAGCGATATCGATAATTTTCCCGGGTTTACCGAATTGCTCTCCCGGGCCTTTGAAGTGATAGTTACCTATCATGACCACTAATGACCCCGAGTTGAACATATGCTCGATGTTGAATTCGTATTCCAGTACGCCACGATGTGCCCGTTCTAGAAATTCAATGATATGGCGAGAGCCGGTGTAACTGCGGCCTGCTGTGACATCAATAAAAACACTGTCACGGTTGTAAAAGGTTTCCAGCTTCTGATAATCGTGATTGGTGTAGGCGTCGATATAGCTCATGGCCATCTGTTGTTCTCGCGGCATTTCACTGTTATCCGCCAACAAAGGGAAAGCTATCATGACTAAAATCAACCACAGATAACGCAAACTATTTTTCTCTTCCGGACAATTGTTGATACAAAACGCTGCGACTTAGATACCGTTGCGGATAGTGTCGTCCGGACTGTATAAAAAATACCATCAGCAGAAATCCGGAGGGTTCTGGCATAATGCCTTGTGCTCTAGAGCGAATCAACCCTCAGGGCGCAGGGAAATGTCAGCAACGGTCAATCTTGGGTAAAACGGCGGCAACACTGCGTTGCAATGTTTAAATATCATCCATTTGTTGCAAATGGATGTTAAGTGCATCCACTGAAATACGAATTTCCAGCACGGATAGAACCAATGAATACAACAGAAGCAGCAGACTGCCACCAAAAACCAGCGAACCAGCCTGATTGAACCCCAGATAAATCAGTATCATACATAGCACGCATAAGGCGAAACTGGAAACACCAGCTTCCTGCATGCGTCTGATGATCACAATCCGCCGTCGCAGATTTTTCAGTTGTTCACTGGCTACTGGCTTTTCCGCTGCGCTGAGGCTGCGGATCAGTGCTGCCAGCGAGAAAAAACGGTTGGTATATGCCAGCAGCAGCAGCGAAATCGCCGGGAATAACAGCGCTGGAGTGGTCAGCGATATAGACATTTGTTCCAGCACGATATCTCTCCTGAATTCCATAAAACGACAAACGTATTATATGAAGCTTTTAATGGGCGTGAAACCAGCGTAGAACTACCCAAATCACAGGAATGGCACAGAGCAAAATTAACCAGAAGGCCATTGCGGCTTTTACCAGGCTACGAGCGCGGTCAATATCAGCCGCTAACGGCAAGCTACCAAAACGATAACGGTTGCTATTGATCTTGTTGCCTGTGTATTTTTGTGGTCCTCCCAGCTCAATATGCAGCATCGCTGCGCTTAAAGCATATAGTTGCTGGTAGCTGTTAAGTTCAGGGTTCTGCACAACAGGGAAGCGTTTAAACAGCCAGGGTAAGCCTCCGTTAATCGCCAAAGAGAATCGCCATAGCCATGAGGGTAGCCAGAACAACATCTGATTAGCCCAACTTAATGGTTGACTGAAATAACGGTAGCGGGGGGCTTGTGGCCACCAGCGTTGCTGTAGTTGCCACAGCATGGCGAGCAGCAAACAAACCGGAGCACCAAATAATATATAAGCCAGCAAACTTGCCAGCAGTCGATAAGCGGGCATCGTCACCAGCGTTTCAATGGTGGTTTTGGCAATACCCGTTTCAGACAACTCCTCGGTATCACGGGCGACCCAAGACGACAACCGACTTCTGGCGAGCACCTTGTCTTGTGCTTTTAAAGACTGGCTGATCTCGGCCGCAACGCCAACAAAGCGCAGATCCTGCAGACAAAAATAGAGGATCAGCATTTCAAAAAACCACGGATATACCGCCAGATATAACAGCAGTGAGCTAATTACCCAAAAGGGTAATATCAGTAGCAGTAATGCTAATATCCCCGCCAGTGCCTGTTGGTTGGCCGCACGGTTGGTATGCAGCACTTTCGCCGCAAGCGCATTTGCTAGTTCTCCCAACCACAGTAATGGCTGCAAATGCGCTGGCAGTGGCAGCAGTTTTATCGCCAGTAATGGCACCAGCATTGTGGCGAAATAGCGCAGTAATTCGCCATCTTCAGTCAGCAACTTATTGATAAAGGTCGCCAGCATCAGTTTGGCTCAGAGGTGATGTAACATGCCAATCACCATCAACGCCGAATGCTTGCCCGCTTTTACGAGGTAAGCATCAAAGTCGACTGGTGAATTGTTGTTGGCATTGTCAGACAGTGAACGGATCACCACAAAGGGCACCTTAAACTGATGGCACACCTGCGCAACTGCAGCGCCTTCCATTTCGCATGCGGCCATTTGCGGGAAATGCTGACGCATGATAGAGGTGCGCTCAGGATCGCAGATAAAACTATCTCCCGTGCAGATCTGACCGGTAACCGCTTGCACTTCACCTAAGCCGACGACGGCCTGTTTGGCGGCAGCAACCAGCTTGGTATCCGCGATAAAGGCCGCAGGTTGTTGTGCCATTTGACCCATTTCATAACCAAAGGCAGTGACATCAACATCGTGATAACGCAGTTCGTTGGAAATGACGATGTCACCGATATTCAGTTCATCCACAAAACCACCAGCGGAACCGGTGTTGATAACCGCAGCAACGGCAAATTTTTCGATGAGCAGGCTGGTTGCCACCGCTGCGGCTACTTTGCCAATTCCTGAGCGAGTGATAACGACGTCCTTACCCGCCAGTCGGCCACTGACAAATTCCACCGCACCGAGGGTGACAGTGTGTGGACTCTGCAGTTCGGCAATCAGGTGTGCAACTTCCGGCTCCATCGCGCCGATGATCCCAATCTTCATGGATAAACCTTTATTAATTCAGATAGAAAAACGGCTCAATATACCATAGTGAATGGCGGCCACAAAAAAATGCGCATCGCGGTAATGCGGATGCGCAATAGGGAGAAAAATAGGCCTTGTTGCTAATCGAAGAAGTTGAGTATACCTCGTGCGGCTTCACGGCCTTCGGCGATGGCGGTAACCACCAAATCTGAGCCACGCACCATATCGCCACCAGCAAACACCTTCGGATTGCTGGTTTGAAATGGGGTGTCACTGTCTTTGGGGGCTTTAACCCGTTGCCACTGATCGACTTCAATGCCGTAATCGGCAAACCAGCTAGCCGGGCTGGGCTGAAATCCAAAGGCGATGATCACCGCATCGGCTGGCAATAACTGTTCACTGCCAGCAATGGGTTCGGCACGGCGACGTCCACTACTGTCGGCAGCGCCCATCTGGGTCTCCACACATTCAATGCCAACGACCTTACCGTCGTCGGTTTTAATGGCTGTCGGTTGCCGATTAAATAGAAACTCTACACCCTCTTCTCGGGCGTTTTTCACTTCGCGACGTGAGCCGGGCATATTTGCTTCGTCACGACGATAAGCACAGGTAACTGATGCCGCACCCTGACGGATGGCGGTACGCACACAGTCCATGGCGGTATCGCCGCCGCCAAGCACCACGACCTTCTGCCCCTGCAGATTGATGTATGGTTGCTGCGGATCGGTTTCACCTAACAATTTTTTCGTGTTGGCGATGAGATAGGGCAGTGCTTGAATAACACCGTGAGCATCTTCTCCCGGCAGACCTGAAGTCATGGCACTGTAGGTTCCCATTCCTAGGAATACCGCATCGTATTCATCCAGTAATTCGTTGAACGCTACGTCTTTGCCAACTTCAGTGCCAAGCCGGAATTCGATTCCCATGCCTTCCATCACTTTACGGCGGGTTTCCATGACAGATTTGTCCAGCTTGAAGGCAGGGATACCATAAGTGAGCAAACCGCCAATTTGCTGATAGCGGTCGTAAACCACCGCTTTTACGCCGTTACGGGCCAAGATATCGGCACAGCCAAGGCCAGCGGGACCGGCACCAATAATCGCTACCCGCTCTTTGCGTGCGATCACTTGGCTCATGTCGGGACGCCATCCCTGAGCAATCGCGGTATCGGTAATATATTTTTCAACATTACCGATAGTGACCGCACCATATTCAGCATTGAGGGTGCAGGAACCTTCGCAGAGTCTATCCTGCGGACATACCCGGCCACAAACTTCCGGCAAGGTATTGGTCTCATGCACTAGCTCTGCCGCTTCCATAATCCGCCCCTGTTTGGCGAGATCTAGCCAGTTAGGAATGTAATTATGCAACGGGCAGCGCCATTCACAGTATGGGTTGCCACAATCCAGACAGCGGTCTGCTTGTTGGCTGACTTGCTGCTGAGTAAAGGGCTGGTAAATCTCGATAAACTGTGTCTTTCGCAGAGCTGTTGGCTGCTTGTCAGGATCGACACGGTCTACTTCAATAAACTGAAAGTTGTTACTCATTGACTCATTACCCCGCTTTAACTGCTAGTTCAGGGCTGGGCAAATTTGCTTTAAGCAGATCTGCCGCTGCAATATTTTTGGGTTTGACCAGCACAAAACAATCCAGCCAGTTCTCAAAGTCATGCAGAATGGCTTTGGCATGTTCACTGCCAGTTTCGGCCACATGGTCTTCAATCAGACTTTTGAGGTGCTGTTGATGGATGGGAGCGTCAACTTTTAATAACTCAACCATCTCTTTGTTAACGCGCCGACCAAAGCGGCCAAACTGGTCAAAGACATAGGCGAAGCCGCCGGTCATCCCCGCGCCGAAGTTGACGCCAGTAGTTCCCAACACGACCACTATGCCGCCAGTCATATATTCACAGCCGTTGTCGCCCACGCCTTCAACTACCGCCAACGCACCGGAATTGCGCACCGCAAAACGCTCACCCGCACGGCCAGCAGCATATAACTTACCACCAGTGGCGCCGTACAAGCAGGTGTTGCCAATGATGGCGCTGCGCTCAGATTTAAACGGACTGCCGTATGGTGGATAGATACTGAGCTTGCCACCCGACATCCCTTTGCCCACATAATCATTGGCATCGCCACAAAGTGATAGTTCCAGCCCAGGGCTGTTCCAGACGCCAAAACTCTGACCTGCACTGCCATTAAAACGGATTTGTAGCGGCTGCGGACAACCTTTGAGGCCCCATTTACCGGCAATGTAGCCAGATAAGGCTGCTCCCACGGAACGGTCAGTGTTGTTAATTGTGAAACAAGCATCAAAGCCGTCACCTTTATCCACCAACTCGCTACATTTCGTCAGTAATTCCTGATTAAGCAAACCTTGGTCAGCGGGCTCGTTCAGTTCTCGCCAGGTGAGAGCGGTTGTGGCACGTACTTCAGGACGGTAGAGAATTGGTGATAAATCTAACCCCTGTTGTTTATCAGTATCACCCGCTAACAGTTGCAACCATTCAGTATGGCCTACCAGATCTTCAAAGCGGGACACACCCAGTTTGGCCATCCATTCCCGAACTTCTTCTGCGACAAACTGGAAGTAAGTCATGACGCGTTCCGGTAAACCGTGGAAGTGTTTGTCGCGTAACTTCTGATCCTGAGTCGCTACGCCAGTTGCGCAGTTATTGAGGTGGCAAATACGCAGATAACGGCAGCCAAGTGCAATCATCGGTACCGTGCCAAAACCAAAGCTTTCAGCCCCCAGCAGTGCGGCTTTAATCACATCTGTGCCGGTTTTGAGCCCACCATCCACCTGCAGGCGGATTTTGTGTCGCAGCCCATTCTGTACCAATGACTGATGTACTTCCGATAACCCCAGTTCCCAGGGACTGCCGGCATATTTAACTGATGTCAGCGGACTAGCGCCTGTGCCACCGTCGTATCCGGCAACCGTGATCATATCGGCGTAAGCCTTGGCAACCCCGGTAGCAATGGTACCGATGCCCGGTTCAGATACCAGTTTTACGGAGATCATTGCTTTGGGGTTGATCTGTTTCAGATCGAAAATCAGCTGTGCCAAATCTTCAATTGAGTAGATGTCATGATGTGGTGGCGGTGAAATCAGCGTTACCCCAGGGCGTGAATAGCGCAAAGTGGCAATTTCCACGCTGACTTTATGTCCAGGTAACTGACCGCCTTCCCCTGGTTTTGCCCCTTGCGCAACTTTGATCTGTAAGACATCGGCATTGATCAAATAGTGGGCGGTAACACCAAAACGGCCAGATGCAATCTGCTTAATGGCGGAGTTACGTTCAGTATTAAAGCGGCGTGGGTCTTCACCACCTTCCCCTGAGTTAGAACGGCCTCCCAAACGGTTCATGGCGATTGCCAATGCTTCGTGAGCTTCAGGACTCAGTGCTCCGATACTCATTGCTGCGGTGTCAAACCGTTGATAAAGATTTTTATCGGGTTCGACCTCGGCTAATGTCAGCGATGGTTTATCTCCTTGGATGCGCATCAGGTCGCGAAAGGTGGTCACCGGTCGCTCATCGACCAATTTGGCAAACTGCTTGTACAATCCGTAATCTTGCTGATTTAACGCTGTCTGCAGGGTATTCACTACATCCGGATTGAATGCGTGGTATTCGCCGCCTTCCACATACTTCAGTAAGCCGCCCTGAGCCACAGGTTGGTGTGCTCTGAAGGCTGCTTGAGTACGTTGTTTAACATCGGCTTCAATCCCCGCAAAGCCTACCCCTTGGATACGACTAACCACACCTTTAAAGCACTGTTCAATCACTTCATCGGCTAGACCAATGGCTTCGAACAACTGGCTGCAACGGTATGAGGCAACGGTGGATATGCCCATTTTGGAGATAATCTTGCGCAGCCCTTTTTCGATGCCATAGCGATAGTTGAGCATGGCGGTCACAATCTCATCTTGCTGATGTTGCTTCGCCAACTGTGCAATGGTTTCGTATACCAGATAGGGGTAAATGGCTGTAGCGCCAAATCCGAGCAATACTGCAAAATGGTGCGGGTCACGGACGCTGCCGGTTTCTACGATAATATTAGTATCGCAGCGCAAGCTTTTGCTGACCAACATCTGCTGTACTGAACCTACCGCCATTGCCATAGGGATAATCAGCGTTTCTTTGGCGATATTACGATCTGACAGCACCACCAGTGTCGTCCCGCTACGTGCCAGTTTCTCGGCCTCGTCGGTGATACGTTTTATTGCGTTGTGTAGCCCTTCATCGGGATTGTATGCCAGATCTATGATGCTGGCTCGGTAGTAGGTGCTGTCAAGCCCAAGCAACTGATGGAAATCGCTATAGAGCAACACTGGCGAGTTAAACATTACCCGGTAAGCATGCCCAGTGGTCTCATTGAACAGGTTCTGTTCTTTACCGATGCAGGTCGCCAGTGACATCACATGTTTTTCCCGCAAGGGGTCGATAGGTGGGTTAGTGACCTGCGCAAATTTCTGGCGGAAATAGTCGTAGAGTGTGCGCTGTTTACGCGATAGCACCGCCATCGGCGTGTCATCGCCCATGGAGCCAATGGCTTCTTCTCCTTTACTGGCGAGCACCCAGATAATCTGTTCCATCTCTTCGCGGGTGTAACCAAACATCTTTTGGTATTTGAGCAGGGTCTGCTCATCAAATTCACTAACCCCAAGCTGCGCTACCGGAAGTTCCTCGGCTGGCACTAACGTGCGGCTGTTTTTGGCCATCCATTCTTTGTAGGGATGACGGCGTTTCAGGTCATTATCAATCTCAAATGACTGATAAAGACGGCCGCGAACTGTGTCCAGAACCAGTAATTCTCCCGGACCGACTCGACCTTTTTCGATGACTTCGTCTGGGGCGTAGTCCCAAATTCCTACTTCTGACGCCAATGTCAGGATGCGGTCCTTAGTAATGATGTAGCGAGATGGGCGCAGGCCGTTACGGTCCACCGCGCAGGCCGCGTGACGGCCATCGGTCATAACAATACCGGCAGGGCCATCCCAAGGTTCCATATGCATGGAGTTAAAGTCATAGAAGGCTTTCAACTCTTCATCCATTTCCGGGTTGCTTTGCCAAGCTGGTGGGATCAATAAGCGCATTGCACGATAGAGATCCATACCACCTGCAAGCAGCATTTCCAGCATATTGTCTAGCGATGACGAATCTGAGCCTGTTTCGTTCACAAATGGCGCCGCCTGCTGTAGATCCGGCAATAACGGGGAATTGAATTTGTAAGCACGTGCTCGCGCCCATTGGCGGTTACCGGTAATGGTGTTGATTTCACCATTGTGGGCAAGGAAGCGAAAAGGTTGCGCCAGTGGCCATTTGGGGGACGTATTGGTGGAAAAACGTTGGTGAAATAGACAGATGGCACTTTGTAAGCGCATGTCTGCCAGGTCCGAATAGAAAGTCGGCAAGTCGGCTGGCATCATCAGACCTTTGTAAACGATAACCTGAGCCGACAAACTGGCAACATAAAAATCTTTGTCATCAAGTAGTTGTTTTTCAAGACGCCGTCGCGCCATATACAAGCGACGTTCCACATCTTCAATGCGCCAGCCGACTGGGGCATTTACCAACACCTGCCATATCTGTGGCACGCTGGCTTTACCTATCTCACCGAGAACGTCACCATTAACTGGTACTTTTCGCCAGCCAGCAATACTGAGCGTTTCTCTTTCAAGTTCCTTTTCAGTCAGATATTTGGCAGTTGCAGCCTGCTCTTCGTCCTGACTTAGAAACAACATTCCCACCGCAAACTTGCGGCTGAGATGCCAGCCTTCCTCGGCAGCAACGGCTTCAAAAAAACTGACGGGCATTTGCATAAGCAAACCACAACCATCGCCGGTGCGCCCATCCGCGGCGATCCCTCCTCGATGTTTCATTCGGTCAAGACCATGAATGGCTGTACGCACAATGCGGTGGCTGGCTTCACCATCCATCTGCGCGATCAGACCGAATCCACAGTTTTCCCGCTCGAAACTGGGATGATACAAACTCATACAAACCCCCAACTAAACACCCACATACTGCGCTATAGCAACAATGTTCTATAGATATGCACCCGAACGAACCAAATTATCCTGAGACTCTTCAAAGGTCAAACCAAAAAATTGCATATATAGAATTAAAATAACGG